>CAYYCU010000156.1:2643-3813 GCA_964470415.1 uncultured Ruminococcus sp. | reverse complement strand
GCCACCTATTTCCTTTGCGGGCTGATGGAAGTCGGGTGCGGTGCCATGCGCGGACTCGGCAAGTCGATTACGCCAATGATTGTTTCTCTGTTGGGCTCCTGCGTATTCCGAATTGTTTGGATTTATACGGTATTTCAACTTTTCCCGTCTCTCGAATGTCTATACCTCTCCTATCCGATTTCTTGGATTTTAACCGCCGGCACACACTTTGTTTTTTGTACGGTTGCATTGAAAAAAACAACAGCCGCAATGCCCTCCCTATCCGAACGGGAAGCCTCGCCTGTCATTCAATCGGTTTCAAAATCATAACCCGAACCGGATATTTTAAAATAAAATACAAAAAAAGCCATAAAAAACAAGAGCATTCGTTGGAACGCTCTTGTTTTTTTGCGGCGAAAATGTACTATTTCTCGTCCGACTTTACATATTCCGAAATATCCAGCGCTTGAATCGCCTTGACATCAATTCGCCCTTTGGCGCGTTCAAAATACTGAATATTGTTGCGCAAAAGCATGATGATATGCTGATTCGGAGAACGTCCCTCCGCCGCCGAAACATACAGCAGTTTGCGCAAAAGATCCTCCGGGATACGGCAGGTCAGTTCCGGCTGATTTTTCATAAAAAAGCAACTCCTTTGATTAAAATTTGCAATACGTGTAGCGTTTATCGGCTGTTTTTTCTTCCGGAAAAGGCAAACGGCGCGTAATAACGCAGAATTTTTATTGCCTGCTCGTTGGCTTCAAAATACAGTGCCATGCGCACTTCATCGTTTGTCCAAAGAACGACATACACCGCCGGCGCCGCTTCATCCGAGGCGGCCACAATGTTTTTTTCGGCTTGAAATTGCTCAATTTGCGGAATATTTTCTTCTTCATACGGTAAAATTTGACAAACCGATTTCAGCGTCACACAGCAAAGCTCCTTGCGTGATCTTCCGCCCAAAATCCGTGAAACCGTCAGCGTTCCCGAAAAGAAAGAATATTCGTACTCGACCTGCGTATAGCGCCATGTAAAAAAGACCAATATCCATACCGAAAGAGGCGTCAGCGCCAAAAGCGGAACAATCGCTTTGGTATGCATTCCGATTAAAAGAAGCAACACAGTCCAAAAAACATAAATCAAAATAA
The DNA here is from genome assembly GCA_964470415.1 of uncultured Ruminococcus sp. GTDB lineage: Bacteria > Bacillota > Clostridia > Oscillospirales > CAG-272 > UMGS1865. Next base: position 2,686 of record CAYYCU010000156.1, on the reverse strand, counting down.
GCGTTACACGTTTGAAAATCAATTTGGCCGTCTTTTTTTCGGC
>CAYYCU010000156.1:0-2543 GCA_964470415.1 uncultured Ruminococcus sp. | reverse complement strand
AAAATCGCCCAAGCCGTTACGCATATGCGCAACCATTGCCGCGGCAATGACAATCCCCAACGCAAGAGCCAGAATCATGTTGCGTACGGTGGTTCCCATGCCGCTGTCAACCGCAAAATTTTCATAAAGGCCGAACTCAATTGTAAAATAACGCTCATTGAAATAGGTCAAAAACTCACGCAGTAAAGAATTTTGATACCAAAAAACAATCCGTTCCCATAACGAAAGGCTTCCGTTACCAAGTGACGTAAGCAAACAAAACATTGGTTTTGACTCCTTCTATCTCGTGTTTCAATCGACTTTAAAACTGTAAGTTTTTTCCATTTAAGTCATTTTTTGATAATATCAACACCGAGATATTTGCGCAAAACTTCCGGAACGGTTACACTGCCGTCCGCATTTTGATTTTGCTCAACCAATGCCGGGAAAATACGGCTGGTAGCCAACCCGGAACCGTTTAAGGTATGCAAAAATTCGGTTTTTCCATTTTCGCGTTTTACACGCATCATGCCGCGGCGCGCTTGATAATCTCTCGCATTGGAAACCGAAGAGACCTCTTTATAGCCGTTCATGGACGGAATGTTGATTTCAATATCGTAAGTGCGTGCCATTGACGCCGAGCAATCTTCTGCCGCCAATTTTACGGTACGGAAATGGAAGCCCAAGCCTTTTACCAGGTTTTCGGCATTGGAAACCAACTCCTCAAAAGCCTCATCGCTCTTTTCCGGGAGTGTATATTGCACCATTTCCACTTTATTGAATTGATGTCCGCGCACCATACCGCGTTCATCCGCACGGTAGGAACCCGCTTCGCGGCGGAAACAAGGCGTATAGCTGATATATTTCTTCGGCAAATCGGCCTCGGTTAAGATTTCATCGCGGTGCAAAGAAACCAGTGCCGTCTCTGCCGTCGGAAGCATAAAGCGGTGGCGCTCATCCTCTGCGGTCTCCAGCCAGTAAACTTCATCCTGGAATTTGGGGAATTGTCCTGCTGTCAAGCCGCATTCGTATCCCAACATATGAGGAACCAACATCAAATTGTAGCCGTTGCCGAGATGAAAATCCACAAAATAGTTGAGAATGGCCCACTCCAACCGTGCGCCCATACCGGAATAAATCCAAAAGCCGTTTCCGGAAAGCTTTGCTCCTCTTTTATAATCAATCAAGCCCAAATCGGTGCACAAATCCACATGATTTTTGGGTTCAAAATCAAACCGGCGCGGCTCGCCGTAGTAGCGAAGCGGCTGATTGTTCTCTTTTCCTCCCGGAAGAAGATCTTCATCGGGAAGATTGGGCAAACCGAGCATAAAGGAGGTCAACTGCGTTTCCACTTCTTTCAGTTTTTCGTCATTGGCTTTGGTTTTGGCTCCCAACGCTTTCATTTCGGCAAAAATCGGCGCGGTATCCTTTCCCTCTTTTTTATATTGCGGAATCAATTTGTTGGTTTTGTTTTGCTCCGCCTTTAGGGCTTCCGTCTCGGAAATCAGCGCGCGGCGCTCCGCATCCAGTTTTAAAATTGCTTCGATATCCTCTTTGGCGTCCTTGCCCTTTTTGGCAAGACGCGCAATCACCTCATCGGGTTTTTCCTTAATATATTTAATATCCAGCATGGTTTTTCTCCTATATTTTATTATTGATTGTTTTCATCAAAGAAATGCTCGCCGCAAATTGTTTTCAGCAACGCTTCCAAATCATCGTCATCGCTGTATGCCAATTCCACCGTTTTCTTCTTTGCGGTCTTTATAATACGGACTCTGCGTCCGAGAACGGTTACGGCGCGGTGCTCCAAATCCTTCATATACGCTTTTCTTTGCGTCAACCCGTCTTTTTCTTCTTCGGCAAGATTCGGCTCGTAATTCAGCAGACGAATGGTACGCTCCACATCGCGGACAGAAAGATCTTTTTCCATGATTTTTTGTGCCAAAGACAGCATTTGGTCTTCATTTTTCAGTCCCAACAATGCTCTGGCATGTCCCGCTGTCAAATTTCCGTTGCGCAAAAGCTCCAAAACTTCGTCCGGAAGATCCAGCAAACGGAGCATATTTGTTACCGTTGAACGGTTTTTGCCGACCTGTTTTGCCACCTGATCCTGCGTGAGTCCGAAGCGTTCGATGAGCGTATCGTAAGCCAAGGCTTCTTCCACTGCGTTCAAATCTTCTCTTTGCACGTTTTCAATCACGGCAACCTGCGCAGCTTTTAAATCGTCTCCGTCCAGCACAACCGCCGGAATTTCCGAAAGTCCCGCCATTTTTGCGGCTCTCCAACGGCGCTCTCCGGCAATAATCTCGTAAGAATCTTGCAACGATGCGCTTTCACGAACAATAATCGGCTGTAAAACGCCGAACTGCGCAATGGAATCCGCCAATTGCTCCAACGCTTGATGTTCAAATGTTTTTCTGGGTTGGTCGCTTCGCGGCTCAATATCCGCAATGCGAAGATTTACGGCTGCATTACTGCGTTCGTCCGGAAAAATATTATCATAAAAAGTTTCACGGTAGCCCCGTCCGAGGCCGCTTTTTGATTTTGCCATTTTTCCCTCCCGT
>CAYYCU010000155.1:2032-3819 GCA_964470415.1 uncultured Ruminococcus sp. | reverse complement strand
ATCAGTTGCTCCGCTTGCTTATTGCCAACACTGCGGGTATGCAAAATGGTTGCTCCCGTAGCGCCGGCGGCACGGCTGCAATCCAAAACGGCATCGGTATATTTTTGATTTACCACAGCCACAATCAGTTCATGCATGATATTACGCTCCTTTTCTGAAGTGTTTTTTTGTAATTCGGCAAGGTCGTCTCGCACAGGGGTTGTGAGGACGGCGTTGCTGATAATGCTCGAAATTCCGGAAAGCGGAACCGTAAAGGCAATGCCGTTACCCGGAAGATAAAGACGAAGCCGCCGGTTAATGGCACGCAAAACACGCGTCTCGGCATAATTGGGTATCAATGAATACACTACGCGCTTTTCAATTTCGTCCAATCCGAGATAGCTGAGATAATTGGACTTTGCCGTACCGAAGCCGATTCCGGAAAAATGCAACGAAATACAGCATTCGTTACAAGCCTCGGTCAAGGCAAACTCTTCTTCTTTTTTGATAATGCAAACAAGCAGTTTGGCACGTTTTTCGTAAACCGTATTTTTCTTTGCCATCAGACTGTTACCTCCGATTGTTCGGAATGATTTTCGGGTTGCTTGGAAGCCGTCCTGCCGATTAACGTAGGCGTATAATCCAAAATGACCTCGGTCTCGGACGTAAAGCGGCTAATGGCGCGCTTGGATTTCAGATTATAAATCAAACCGCAAATTTGAATGGAGATAATCGGCGTCAGCGCCACAAAAGAAACGCATCCGAATGCCTGTGTCATGATATTCCCTCCGAGTGTAGAGCAAGCGCCGATAGCCATGGGAAGAACAAACGCGCTCATCATGGCACCGCTGGCAACACCGCCGGAATCAAATGCAATACCCGTAAAGAACCGCGGGACGAAGAAGGTGAGTCCCAGCGCAATTACGTATCCGGGAATGAGAATCCACAAAATCGAAATACCGGTCAGGACACGAAGCATTGACAGGCCCAATGCAACGGATACACCGATAGAAAGCGTTAAACGCATGGTTCCCGCCGAAATAGCGCCTGCGGTCATTTGTTCAACCTGCTTGTTTAAAACATAAACTGCCGGCTCGGCATTGACGATAAAATAACCGATGAGCATACTGATCGGAATCAAAATATACCCGTTGCCGACCGTTGCCAAGGATTGTCCGAGAGAAAATCCGGTAGGCAAAAAGCCTTCGTTTGCACCGGTTAAAAAGACAACCAATCCGACAAAGGTATAAACAATACCCACGCCGATACGAATCAACTTTTTTCGGCTGAAGGCATGTGTGACAAGCTGAAACAAAGCAGCAAAAACTACGGTTGGCAAAAGCGCAATGGAAACATCCTTTGCATGCTCGGCAAAGCTGTGCAAATAAAGCTGTAAACCGGAGCGGGTGTTATCCACAACCGATACCATACCGCTCATATCATATGTACCGCCGTGCAAATCGAAGCAAATGCCCAATACCAACACCGAGAGAATGGGGCCGATGCTGCAAAGCGCTACCAAACCGAAGGCATCATCGTGCCCGTCCTTGCCGGAACGCATTCCCGAAACGCCTGCACCGATAGCCATGATAAACGGAACAGTCATCGGTCCGGTTGTAACGCCTCCGGAATCAAATGCCACCGACCAAAAGTCGGGGGAAATAAAGCAACAAAGTCCGAATGCAACGGCATAAAAAATCAGCAAAAGAACGGCAAGATTGATTCGGAATACAATTTTAAGCATGGCAATGGCGAGGAAAATTCCCACGCCGAGAGAAATGGTAAGAATTAATACCATATTGGGCACA
>CAYYCU010000155.1:0-1932 GCA_964470415.1 uncultured Ruminococcus sp. | reverse complement strand
ACGGAAGGTTCAGACGCCTCAGACGGAGACCGAACCACGCCCCCGGAACCGATGATTGAATAGATGTGACTTGTTGCCGTTAAACAAAAACGGGTACCAAGTCTTGTTTTTATATCTAAAAAATCAAAATCGGAAAAAGGAGTCGTTTATTTTATTATGGATACTGTCATATGGCAGCTATTGGTTCAAATTATTTTAATTGCACTGAATGCTTTTTTTGCCGCTTCGGAAATTGCGGTAATCTCTCTCAATGAGGTAAAATTGCGCCGTCAGGCAGAAGCCGGCGATGCAAAAGCAAAAAAAATGTTGCGCATGGTAGAAGATCCGACCGGATTTTTGTCTACCATTCAAATCGGCATTACATTGGCGGGCTTTCTCGGTTCCGCATTTGCAGCCGACAGCTTTTCGGACATCTTGGTCAACTGGCTGATTAACACCTGTAAAATCACCTTTATACCGCCATCGGTTCTTGATACGGTATCTGTCGTCCTTATTACTTTAATTCTTTCATTCTTTACGCTTGTTTTGGGCGAGCTGGTTCCAAAGCGTGTGGCACAACGTAACCCGGACGGGTTGGCGCGCCGCGTCTGCGGTGTCATTGCGGGGCTTTCTTTTGTCTTGCGCCCGATTGTACGGTTGCTTGCCGCAAGCACAAACGGCATGTTGCGTCTTTTCCGCATCAATCCCAATGACAACAGCGATGATGTCTCCGAAAAAGACATTCTTGACCTGGTAGACGCCGTAGAGGAACAGGGCGAAATTGACAATGACACCAAAGAAATGATTGAAAACGTGTTTGAATTTGATAATACCGCGGTCTCCGAAATTATGATTCGCCGCTCGGATATGACGGTATTGCACGAAACCGATACGGCAGAGGACGTCATGCAGGTGATGCTGGAAAGCGGATTTTCGCGTTTTCCCGTTTGCGGTGAAGACACCGATGACATCAAAGGCATTGTGTTGGCGCGTGAATATCTGTTTGCATTGCATGAAAACGCAGAATGCAAGCTCTCCGATTTAATTCAGCCCGCAAAATTTGTTCCGGATACCCTGCCCGCAAACCGATTGTTCCGCGATATGCGCGAAAGCAAGGTACATATGGCAATTGTGGTGGACGAATACGGACAGACGGCAGGCTTGATTACCATGGAGGACCTGCTGGAGGAGATTGTCGGAAACATTTACGATGAAACCGACATTCCCGAAACGCCCGAAATTGTACAGTTGGAGCCAAATCGTTGGCAAATTGCCGGCAGTACCGGCATTGAAGAGGTTGAGGAAACCGTTGGAATCCCTCTGCGCAATGAAGAAAATTTGTACGATACCTTCGGTGGCTTTGTCATTGCCAATCTCGCGTATATTCCGCAGGACGGAGAAACGCCGGAGTTTACGTATCAAAATCTGACCGTCAAGGTCATATCGGTTTTGGAAAAGCGAATTGAAATGACGGAAGTAACAAAAGCGGAAATCCCGTTTGCGGACGCTTCGGCCGCCGATGAGCAAACCGCCTCTGCCGAAGCTTCGGTATAAGGCTTTACGGAAACAAATAAATTGAGGCAATCGGCAATTTAACAAAAAACGAATGCTTTGGTTCGTGCATTAATATATTTCCGTTTACTTTTTTATCTTGGTCAAAGGAGTTGAAAAACAAATGAATCTCGAATTTATGTATAAGGGCGTTGTCCGGCTTGTAACAGAGGACTGGAAAATGCTGGTAATGTGGATAATCGGCGGCTTGCTGATTTATCTTGCCATCAAAAAGGACATGGAACCAACGCTCCTGCTTCCCATGGGTTTTGGTGCCATTCTCGTGAATCTGCCGTTTTCGGGAGCCATTGGCGAGAGCGGCGCACTGACCACCCTTTATAATGCCGGAATTGCCAACGAGCTGTTTCCGCTGCTGCTCTTTATCGGCATTGGTGCCATGAT
>CAYYCU010000154.1:2210-3845 GCA_964470415.1 uncultured Ruminococcus sp. | reverse complement strand
TCTTCGGGCTACGCCCCGTCCGCGCGTTGCGCGGCTTCGTTATTGACGGCTTCGCTAAAATGTTTGCGTAAGCATACATTTTTATTTTATGGTATAATAACTTCAGTGAAGCCTTGCTGACGCAAGTCTTCGGGCTACGCCCAGCCCGCGCATTGCGCGGCTTCGTTATTGACGGCTTCGCTAAAATGTTTGCGTAAGCATACATTTTTATTTTATGGTATAATAACTTCAGTGAAGCCTTGCTGACGCAAGTCTTCGGGCTACGCCCAGCCCGCGCATTGCGCGGCTTCGTTATTGACGACTTCGCTAAAATATTTGCGTAAGCATACATTTTTATTTCATGGTATAATAATTATTCAAAGTAAAATAAATACCGCTTGGAGGAAGCAAAGATGTTTCAAATTTTGGTTTTGGAGGATGACAGAGATCTCAACCGTTCGGTTTGTTCCTTCCTTGGACACAGCGGATATGAGGCAACGGGATGCCTTGACGCCGAAGCCGCGTATGATGAAATGTATAAAACAACATTTGATTTAATTGTTTCGGATGTGATGATGCCGGGCATTGACGGTTTTGAATTTGCAAAAACCGTGCGCGCTCTGAATGAGGATATTCCGATTTTGTTTATGACCGCACGGGATGATCTTGCATCTAAACAAAGAGGCTTTCGCATTGGAATTGACGATTATATGGTTAAGCCGATTGATCTCGATGAGTTGCTTTTACGGATTGGCGCACTTTTGCGGCGTTCCAAAATCGCTTCCAGCCGCAGGCTGGAGGTCGGAAATTTTATTATGGATGTCGATGAACGAACCGCAATGCTGAACGGCGAGGAAATTCCGCTGACGGTTAGAGAATTTGATTTGCTCTATAAGCTTTTGTCTTATCCGAAAAAGACCTTTACCCGCACGCAGTTAATGGATGAATTTTGGGATGCGGATACGCAAACGGGTACGCGAACCGTGGACGTTTACATGACCAAGCTCCGCGCAAAACTGTCGGCTTGCGATGCGTTTGAAATTCAGACCGTGCACGGGCTCGGCTATAAGGCGGTGATAAAATGAAACGAAGCGGACTTCGTTGTGTCATACGAATTATCAGCAGCTTTTTCACGTTTTTTTTACTGATTGCGTTTGTGATCAGCTGTTGCCTGACCTTGTTTATAAAGGTTTTGCAACAGACGCTCGGCGTTACGTTTACCCAAGAAGAAATTACGGCGGCGGCAAAGATTACCATGGCAAATGTGATTTTGATTAGTGCGGTTCTGGTTACCGTTGATTTGCTCCGCCGTCATTTTACGGTAAAACTGCCGGTCAAACGCATCACGGAAGCGGCGTCCAAGATGATTGAAGGCGATTTCAGCGTGCGTGTTTGCATGCCCGTCAAGTTTGCAACCGATGACAGCTTTTATGAAATTGCCGAATACATCAATCAAATGGCAGAGGAGCTTTCCGGTGTAGAAACACTGCGAACCGATTTTATTGCCAATGTATCGCATGAAATGAAAACGCCTCTTGCCGTGATGCAAAATTACGGGATGCTGTTGCAAACACCTGATTTGCCGGAGGAAAAGCGGCTTGCTTACGCCAAAGCCATTACGGATGCCTCCCGCCGTCTTGCCGATATGATGACCAA
>CAYYCU010000154.1:0-2110 GCA_964470415.1 uncultured Ruminococcus sp. | reverse complement strand
CGGATAACCGATACGGGATGCGGCATTACGCCGGAAGTGGGGGCTCATATTTTTGAAAAATTCTATCAGGGCGATACTTCACATGCCGCACAGGGCAACGGGCTCGGTCTTGCTTTGGTGAAGCGCGTTGTGGATATTACGGAAGGTGAAATCGGTGTGGAAAGCGTGCCGGATAAGGGTACAACCTTTACCGTGAAGATAAGGAGAAGGGAAGATGCAATGGAAGAAAATTGCTAAACACTTGCTGTTTCCGCATATTTCGATTCTCATTCTTTTATTGCCCGTATCGGCTGTTCTGCTTGTTTACAGTGCAGTTGCCTTATCTGAAAAAGGATGGATTTCGTATGTTTCTTATGCGGTGGCGGCCTATACCTTAACGGTATGGTGCGTTCGCATGCCGCAAATCATTCGGTGGGGAAAGGCTTTTCGCCAACACAACCCATATGCGCGGCGTTGGTTGGAGGACGCACGCTTGCGCATAAACGTTTCATTGACCGGGGCCACCCTTTGGAATGTCGGATACGGCTTGCTTCAGCTGGGACTTGGTATTTATCACCGTTCCGCGTGGTTTTATTCTTTGGCATTTTACTATATATTTCTTGCTATTATGCGCTTTTTCCTTGTACGGCATTCCGTGCGGAACCGTCCGGGTGAAAAAATGCGTGAAGAACTGGTGCGCTACCGACTTTGCGGATGGGTATTTTTGATGATGAATCTTGCATTATCCGTAATGATGTTTTATATGGTAGCAAAAAAGCGTGCGGTTGCACATCACGAGATTGTTACCATTTCCATGGCGGCCTATACCTTTTTCACATTTACCATGGCAATTGTCAATGTTATAAAATACCGCAAATATCAAAGCCCTGTTTTTTCCGCCGCAAAAGCCATTTCCTTGGCCGCCGCATTTGTTTCCATGTTGACGTTGGAGTCTACCATGCTGATTACGTTTGACAACGGAACCGTGACGGATTTTAAAAGACAGATGCTTATGGGAACGAGCGGTGCCGTTATCTTTTTGGCTGTCATTGCAATGGCACTGTATATGATTGTACAAAGTACGAAAAAATTGAGAATTTTAAACCGAGAGGTGCAAAATGGAAACAAATAATGAAAAAAAAGAATTTTCCTATACGTATTCCGCAAAGGAGCAGGCGGAGCTGAAGCGTATTCGGGAAAAGTATATGCAGCCAACGCCGGCGGAAGATAAAATGACGCGGTTGCGCCGATTGGACGCAAGTGTAACCAAAATCGCGCAAACGGCGGCACTGTCGCTTGGCGTTGTCGGTACGCTGGTTCTCGGACTGGGAATGAGCCTGTGTATGACCGAGTTTTCCGCCGTTCTCGGCGCGTATCAATCGTATGCGATGTGGATTGGAATTGCGGTCGGTTTGTCGGGGGCAATTTGCGCAAGCCTTGCCTACCCGCTTTACCGTGTGATTGTAAAACACCGAACAAAAAGGATTGCTCCGGAGGTGCTGAAGCTGACGGATGAGCTGATGCGGTGAGTGCAATGACTGTCCATCCGATTGAACCCGTATACGATGAAAACTCAAGAGTTTTGATTTTGGGAAGCTTTCCCTCGGTAAAATCCAGAGAAGCGGGCTTTTTTTACGGTCACCCGCAAAATCGGTTTTGGTATGTGTTGAGTGCTGTTTTTTCGTGCGACATCCCGCAAACAATTGCGGAAAAACGCCTGCTTTTGCTTTCTCATCGGATTGCCGTATGGGACGTGATTGCATCCTGCGAGGTAACGGGAAGCTCCGACAGCTCCATTCGGAATGTACGCCCCAACGATTTGCATCTCATTTTAAATCGCGCCCCAATAGAGAAAATTGCCGTAAACGGAAAAACGGCAAAAAAATATTTTGATTGCTATATCAAGCCGCAAATTCATCGAGAGGCGGTATGCCTACCTTCCACCTCTCCGGCCAATGCCGCATGGAGCCGGGAAGCACTGACAAGGGAATGGGCGGTCGCTCTACGGGAATATGTATGAAAAACGGAGAACATGAAAAATGTCTCCGTTTTTCTTGACAGAACAGTAAAAATATAGTATAATAACTTCAGTGAAGCCTTGCTGACGCAAGTCTTCGGGCTACGCCCCGTC
>CAYYCU010000153.1:0-3862 GCA_964470415.1 uncultured Ruminococcus sp. | reverse complement strand
AGCGTATCGCCATCGCCCGCGCACTCGCGACCGAACCCGACGTGCTGCTGTGCGACGAAGCTACCAGTGCGCTTGACCCGAAGACGACAAGGCAGATACTTGAGCTCATACGCGATATTAATGCAAAACTCGGCATAACGGTGGTCATAATCACGCACCAGATGAGCGTCGTGAAGGAGATATGCAACCATGTTGCGATACTCGACGAAGGCTGCGTTGCCGAGGAAGGACTTGTCGCCGCGGTGTTTGCGGCACCGAAATCCGCAGCAGGACGCAGACTTGTGTTCCCCGGCGGGATCGACGAGCTGGTGTCCGATCCTCTGGCCGAGCGCAGGGTACGTCTCATATTCCGCGACAGCTGCACAACGGGCATACCTCTTATCGCAAGGCTTGCCTCCGAAGAAGGGATATACTGCAATGTCATATCCGCAACGACGCAAAAGCTGTCGGAGGAGGTGTACGGCAGTATGCTCATCGGAGTTCCCGCGGGGCAATATACCCGTGCGATGGAATTCATATCAAATGTAGGAAATGTTCAGGCCGAGGAGGTGAGCGGCAATGTATAACGATCTGTTTTCGGAGCAGTCGGTGCAGGACCTTGTGAATGCGCTGCCGCAGCTTCCGCAGGCACTCTGGGAGACCTTTTATATAACGGTGCTAAGCACCGCAATAGCCCTGCTTATCGGTCTGCCGCTCGGCGTACTTCTGGTCGCAGGCGAAAAGGACGGCGTTCTGCCGCTTCCGAAGTGGCTCATGAGCACGCTGAACCTCATCATAAATCTCCTGCGCTCAATTCCTTTCCTTATACTCATGATAATGGTGCTGCCGCTGTCCCGCGCCATAATCGGTACCGCGGTCGGCACGACGGCAACCATCGTTCCGCTGGTAGCCGCGGCATTTCCTTTTGTCGCGAGGCTTGTTGAGAGCAGTCTCAGAGAGCTTGACGGCAACATCATCGAAGCGGCGCAGTCCATGGGCGCATCCCCGCTTCAGATCATCTGCAAGGTGATGATCCCCGAAAGCATTCCGTCTCTTATTCAGAATGTCACCATCGCGCTGACAACGATACTCGGCTATTCGGCAATGAGCGGCATCATAGGCGGCGGCGGTCTGGGCAAGATCGCCATCGACTACGGATATTATCGCTACAAATACCTTGTCATGTTCGTCGCGGTCATAATCCTGATTCTGCTCGTTCAGCTTTTCCAGTCCCTCGGCACCTACCTTGCAAAGCGCTGCGACAAGAGACTCAGATAAGCAAAAATGCACCTTCTCATTCCACACGACAGTAAAGTAGCGTATTTTCCCATGCTGTCGTGTGGATTCTTATTTCATCACCGTAGGGGACGGGTTCCCCGTCCCGCTTCGTCGGCAGTACAACAATATGCGGAAACGAAAAGACAATCTGTTTTCCGCCGTGCTAACTAACATTTCGCCAAGTCAAACCTCGCATCGAGCGGGACGGGAGACCCGTCCCCTACGACGTGGCAATGCTGTCTGCGGTCGATAAAAACAACAGACAATGTTCCCTCTTTCGGAAGCATTGTCTGTTTTTATTCCCGGTAATCTCAAAAAGCGTCTTTTCTTATCCCTGTATCGTGATCGTTGTTTGAGATTCGATATTGTCAATGTCGTTGCCGCTGTACACTCCCGCGAAATTCCACGTTACCGTGATCGGAACACTGAGCAGCTCCCCTTCCTTAACGGGCAGCTCATGCGATATGGCATACAGCAGGGTGTCCTGCGCACGGTCGTTCGATTCGACGCTTATCGTCTCGGTGGCGAAGCGGTATTCCGTTCCGAGAATGTTCACGCTGCCCATACGGGGACCTATGCCCACGGTGTACGAGCGCAGATACACCTTGACCTCAACGGTGTATTTGCCGCTTGACGATTTTATGACCGCCCATTCGGTGTGGGTGTTCAGGGTGCAGCCGGTGTTTGAATCGAAAGTGCCGTCGAGCAGTCTTTCCTCGTATACCTGCTCCGAGGGCGTAGGCTCGGGCGTGGCCTCCGGTGTTGTGCTCTCGCTCGGCAGCGGGATACTCTCCGACGGCTCGTCGGAGGGCGATATATTAACCGACGGTGTCGGTTCGTCGGTATCTTCGCTGTCGGAAAAATCCGCCGTGAGCCATGCGGTAAGCACCGCGACGATCAGCAGCACGATTATAAGCGCGGCAAAAATGTGTCGTTTTTGTTTGTCCATGGCCGTACCTCCGTGTAATTGTTCGCTTTTTCGTTGATTATACTATATTTTTTTCGAAAAATCCATATCCCGTATGTCTCTCGGAGGATGCTTTATTGACAAAAGCGCATAAAAATATTAAAATTTACAGATAAGATGTCCGAAAGGAGGCGAAAAGCATGGCACAAGGCGGCAAGCATCTTGCTCCGAAAAAGCACAAGCTGCGCATTAAATCAAGCGGCGGCAAAGCCGCGCCCAAGCGTCGCGTATCTTCCGCAAGGCGACAAAAGGATGTTCTGCGTGCCCTTGTTTTTCTGCTTTTCTGCTTCGCCATGACCTCGCCTTTACAGGGCTGCATAGTCGGTGACGGCGACTATATCGGTCACGTCGCCGCGCAGCAGGTCGCCATCGAGGATGCGGGCATCCCCGCGGAAAAAGCTCAGGATATGCGCTCCGACATGATAAAGATCGACGGCGAAGTGTACTATAAAGTGCAGTTCACGGGCTCGGTCACGGACTATCGCTATATAATCGACGCCGAAACCGGAGAGATACTCACCCAGGTGTTCTACAGGCTCGACAAAACAGATTAAAAAACTTCCGCACGTCGGCATGATACGACGTGCGGTTTTTGCTTCGGAGCAAGACCTTATGTCCTGCGCTTTTTCAACTCTATTTCGCTGACCATGGTCGCGCCGAGGATGAGCACGGCGCCGACGATGCCGTATACACCCAAAGGCTCATGCAGCAGCAAGGCGGAAAGCACTATCGCCGTTATTGGGTCAACGTAGCTGAATATCGCCACCGTCTGCGCAGGAAGCGCGTTCACCGACGAAAGATACAGCATATACGCAAGCCCCGTATGCACAACGCCGACCGTAATAAGCAGTAAAAGCTGCGTCGTCGTAAGCGTGATACCGCCAATGTCCTGCGTAAGCAGAACATAGGGGAGCATGACAAGTCCCGAGGCGGCAAGCTGAACGAGCGTTCTGTCCGAATCCGAAACGCCGGAGATACGCTTGTTCAGAATGACGATGCAGGTATACAGGCAGGCGGCGCCGACGCCGAAAAGTATCCCCGCGACATTTACACCTGTGTCCGAATCCAGCACCCCCGATACGGGGATCATGCCGCCGAGAGCGACAAGGGCGCAGCAGAGCTTCTTTGCCGTCAGCTTTTCACCGAACAAAACGGGCGAAAGCAGGGTCACGAACACGGGCGCAAGATAATAACACAGTGTCGCCGTCGCAACGCCGGCATACTTATACGCCTGAAACAGCAGCATCCAGTTGAATCCGAGTACCGCACCCGACAGTAGGAGCACGGGAAGCTTTTTGCGTATCGCCGCAAGGTCGGGCGGCTTTCTGCGCAAAAATGCGAGCAGCAACAAAAACGCCGCACCGGAAAGCCCTCTCGCCACGGCGATCACCGACGAGGCAAGCGGTATGTAATTTACGAAAATGCCTATGGTGCCGAAGATGAACACCGAGGCGACGAGCTTTGTCTTGTCGTTCATAATGCATCCTTTTTTGCGATAATGTCACCTATTATCCACAGAAGCGGCAAAAAGTCAATATAAAAAACGACGCTTCGATAGAAGCGCCGTTTTTTGTGTCGTAATAAAATTACTTGATCTCGACGGTTGCGCCGACTGCCTCGAGCTGAGCCTTGAGAGCC
>CAYYCU010000152.1:0-3885 GCA_964470415.1 uncultured Ruminococcus sp. | reverse complement strand
GGATGCTCCTTAATGACGTTTTCCAATGCATCCCAAACGCATGCGTTTGCGGGATCGTATGCGCGATCAATCTTCTTTTGCGCATCCTTTACATTGGTAGCCTTGCCCATTTCAACCAAGCGCTTGATAACAAAGGGCTTAAACAGCTCGATTGCCATTTCTTTCGGCAAGCCGCATTGATAAATTTTGAGGCTCGGTCCGACAACGATAACCGAACGTCCGGAATAGTCCACACGCTTACCGAGCAAATTCTGACGGAAGCGTCCTTGCTTACCTCTCAACATTTCGGAAAGCGACTTCAACGGACGGTTGGAAGCACCCGTTACCGGCTTGCCTCTTTTTCCGTTGTCAATCAAAGCGTCTACCGCTTCCTGCAACATTCTCTTCTCGTTGCGAATGACAATATCCGGCGTATGAATTTCCATCAGCTTACGCAAACGGTTGTTGCGGCTGATAATACGGCGGTAAAGCTCATTGATATCCGAAGTTGCAAAGCGTCCGCCGTCAAGCTGTACCATAGGACGAATATCCGGGGGAATGACGGGAATGGTATCCAAAATCATCCACTCCAATCGGTTGCCCGATTTGCGGAAAGCTTCTATTACTTCAAGACGCTTGATAATACGCGTCTTTTTTTGGCCGCTGGCAGCTGCCAATTCTTCTTTGAGCGATACGGAAAGCTCTTCCAGGTTAATTGCGGCAAGCAACTCTTTGATTGCCTCGGCGCCCATACCCGTGCGGAACTCGTTTCCGTACAACTCACGATATTCGGCATATTGCTTTTCGGAAAGCACGGTGCCCTTTTCAATCGGCGTATTGCCGGGATCCAAAACCACATTCTCGGCAAAATACAGCACCTGTTCCAATGCCTTGGGAGACATATCCAATACCAATGCCATACGGGACGGAACGGCTTTGAAATACCAAATATGAGAAACCGGAGCCGCCAACTCAATATGTCCCATTCTTTCACGGCGTACTTTTTTGGTTGTTACATCTACGCCGCATTTTTCGCATCGAATGACCTCTTTGCTGTGGGAATTTTTATATTTTCCGCACATACAAGCGCCATCCTTGGTCGGGCCGAAAATCCGCTCACAGAACAAACCGCCGATTTCGGCCTTCAGCGTTCTGTAATTGATTGTCTCCGGCTTGGAAACCTCACCATAAGACCACTCTCTGATCATCTCCGGAGATGCCAGACCGATTTTTATAGAATAAAATTCGTTATGCTCCACAGTAGTAACCATGAATCCTTTCCAATTTATTCGTTGTCATCTCCGTCGAAGTTCAGACCAAAGTCATCTTCTTCGGAGTCCTCAAACAGTTCTTCTTCATCCTCAACGGCATTTCCGTCCTCATCCTCCAAGAAGAAGGAATCACGGAGAGAACCATCGTCCACATGCTGTCCCAATGTTTCATCGACTGTTGCCGCGTCCGCTTTGTTCAGCTTGCTGTTTTCATCTTCACGGCAAAGCTCGGAAAGCTCGATATCGTTTCCGTCGCGGTCCTGAACACGTACATCCAGCGCCAAAGACTGCAATTCCTTAACCAATACCTTAAACGATTCCGGAATACCGGGCGTGGGAATGTTTTGTCCCTTGATAATCGCCTCATAAGCGCGGCGGCGGCCGTTAATATCATCCGATTTTACGGTCAGAATTTCTTGAAGCGTATAGGCTGCGCCATATGCCTCCAGTGCCCAAACCTCCATCTCTCCGAAACGCTGTCCGCCAAACTGCGCTTTTCCGCCGAGAGGCTGTTGCGTTACCAAAGAGTACGGACCGTTGGAACGGGCGTGAATCTTATCGTCAACCAAATGGTGCAGCTTCAAATAATACATGATGCCGACTGTAACGGGATTGTCAAAGGGCTCGCCGGTACGTCCGTCATACAAAACGGTTTTGCCATCGAGAATTTTCAAACGGCCTTCCGCGCGCAGGCGATTCATAAATTCTTCATCTGCACGCTCCTCAATTGAGAGGGTACGAAGCTCCTTATGCCCCGTTTTGGGATCGGTAATCTCCTCGTAAAGATCCTTCCCTTCCGGATTTTCCAACGGGAACATATCTCTTTGCAAGCCCGCTTCTTTTAAGCATTCCAAAATATCTTTTTCATTTGCACCATCGAATACGGGCGTCATAATTTTCCAACCCAGCTTCTTTGCGGCAATGCCGAGGTGAACCTCAAGCACCTGACCGATGTTCATACGGGAAGGCACGCCCAAGGGATTGAGGACAATGTCAAGCGGCGTTCCGTCCGGCAGGAAAGGCATATCCTCCGGCGGTAAAATACGCGAAACAACGCCCTTGTTACCGTGACGTCCCGCCATCTTATCACCAACGGAAATCTTACGCTTTTGTGCGACATAAACTTTTACAACCTTATTCACG
The DNA here is from genome assembly GCA_964470415.1 of uncultured Ruminococcus sp. Lineage (GTDB taxonomy): Bacteria > Bacillota > Clostridia > Oscillospirales > CAG-272 > UMGS1865. The sequence goes on along the minus strand of CAYYCU010000152.1, from coordinate 1,492 downwards.
CCGGCGGGAAGCTCATCGCCTTGCTCATGCGAGAATACACGAACATCTACAACAATACCGGATTCTCCGTGCGCCAATCTTAAGGAAGTATCGCGCACTTCTCTGGATTTTTCGCCAAAGATTGCACGCAACAGTCTTTCCTCTGCGGTCAATTCGGTCTCACCTTTCGGTGTAATTTTACCTACCAAAATATCGCCGGAGCGAACCTCGGTTCCTTTTTTGACAATACCCTCGGCATTGAGGTCGCGCAAAGCGTCCTCACCGACATTCGGAATTTCACGTGTGATTTCTTCCGGGCCGAGTTTGGTATCTCTGGCTTCATGCGTATATTCTTCAATATGCAAAGAGGTGTAAATATCATCGCGAACCAAACGCTCGTTCAGAAGAACCGCGTCCTCGTAGTTATAACCTTCCCAAGTCATAAAGCCAATCAAAGCATTCTTACCGAGGGACACCTCACCGTTTGCGGTTGCGGGACCATCGGCAATCACCTGTCCTGCCTCCACGTAATCGCCTTTTTTCACGATTGGACGCTGATTAAAGCAGGTACCCTGGTTGGTTCTCTTAAATTTAATCAAATCATAAACGTCTTTGACGCCGTTTTCGCATGCAACCACAATGCGGTCTGCCTGTACTCTTTCCACATATCCCGAACGCTCGGCAATGACAACAACGCCGGAATCTACGGCAGCCTTGTATTCCATACCGGTTCCGACAATCGGAGAATCGGTCACCATAAGCGGCACCGCCTGCTTTTGCATGTTGGAACCCATCAATGCACGGGTGTTATCATCGTTTTCAAGGAACGGAATCATTGCCGTTGCAACCGATACCAACATTTTGGGCGCTACGTCCATATAATCCACCATGGAAGCATCCGCTTCCACAATTTCGGATTTGTCGCGGGCAGTTACCTTTTGATTGATAAAGCAACCGCTCTCGTCCAACGGCTCGTTTGCCTGTGCAACGATATAACGGTCTTCCACATCTGCCGTCATATATTCCACTTCATCGGTGACAATGTGTTTTACGTTTCCGCTTTCATCGGTCACATGCTGAACTTTACGGTAGGGCGCCTCAATGAATCCGTATTCGGAAATGCGCGCATAGGTAGTAAGATAGGAAATCAAACCGATGTTCGGACCTTCCGGTGTCTCAATCGGGCACATGCGGCCGTATTGCGTATAATGAACATCACGGACATCGAAAGATGCACGGTCACGTGAAAGACCGCCGGGACCGAGTGCAGACAAACGGCGTTTGTGTGTAAGTTCCGCAAGCGGGTTGGTTTGGTCCATAAACTGCGAAAGCGGTGAAGAACCGAAAAATTCTTTAATAGCCGCTACAACAGGACGAATATTTATAAGTGATTGAGGAGTGATATTTTCGGTATCCTGTGCTTGCAAAGTCATCTTTTCACGAACAACACGTTCCATACGTGAAAAACCGATACGGAATTGGTTTTGCAAAAGTTCGCCTACCGAACGTATAC
>CAYYCU010000151.1:0-3893 GCA_964470415.1 uncultured Ruminococcus sp. | reverse complement strand
TGATGAAGCTGTGGGAAGGGCTGGGATATTACAGCCGTGCAAGAAATTTACAAAAAGCGGCAAAAACGGTTGTGGAGCAATACGGCGGAGAGATGCCGGCGTCCTACGAAGCTTTGCGGCAACTTTCCGGCATCGGCGACTATACCGCCGGCGCCATTGCCTCGATTGCGTTTGATATCCGCGTTCCGGCAATCGACGGCAATGTATTGCGCGTGTTGGCGCGCGTGAGCGGTTCTTATGAGGATATTGCCCTGCCGGCAACCAAGCGCGCGTGGCGCGAGGCGCTGTGTCTGCTTGTGCCCGAAGCGGCGGGGGATTTTACGCAGGCATTGATAGAGCTCGGCGCCACGGTTTGTGTTCCGAACGGGGAGGCAAAATGCAACGGGTGTCCGCTGGCACCCTATTGTGTTGCCGCCCAAGAACACCTAACCGATGATTTGCCGGTGCGTTCCGCAAAAAAACCGCGGCGCGTGGAAAAAATGACGGTACTGTTGATACAGGACGGCGACCGCACCGCACTTCACAAACGCGCCGAAACCGGATTGCTGGCGGGACTTTTTGAATTGCCCAATGTGAGCGGGCATTTGCAAGAGGCGGAACTGCCTGCGTTGATTCGCTCTTTTGGCTTTGAACCGATTCACATTTGCCGTCTGGATGACGCCAAGCATATTTTTACGCATTTGGAGTGGCACATGATTGCATATGCGGTGCGGATAACGGCTGATTTTGACGGTTGTTGCGGTTCGTCCGGTATTTTTTTGGTACAAAATCAAGACCTGCATAAAAATTATGCAATTCCGTCTGCCTTTTCCGCATATAAAAAATATTTAAAATAGGATATTTTGCCAAAAAAGTAATAAATACATCTTGCATTTTGTGTGCTTTTGTGATAAAATAAAACAAAAAGCGCCAAAACATGGCGGGACAGTCGAAACGGCTGCGAAGATTGGTTTTGTCACCTGTGCGGTGCTTTCGGAACAGCCGAAAGAAGATGGCGGAAAGGTCTTTCCATATGAAACATATTTTTATTATCAATCCTGCGGCAGGAAAAGAAAATTCCTTTGCATCTGTTCAGCAGGCACTCGCTTCCTTAAAAACTCCAACGGATTATGAGCTTTACCAAACAAAGGCTCCCCAAGACGCAACCCTGTATATTCAAGAATATTGCCAACGGCATACGGAACCGGTTCGCTTTTATGCTTGCGGCGGCGATGGTACGCTAAACGAAGTGGCCAACGGAGTTGTTGGATTTCCGCATGCTTCTTTCAGTTGCTATCCTTGCGGCTCCGGAAACGATTTTGTAAAGTATTACGGCGGTAAAGAGGCCTTTTTGGATATTCCCGCTCTGCTGGAAGCCAAAGAGGAATACATTGATTTGATGCGTGTGGGCGATCGGTATGCCATTAACGCCACGCATTTCGGGTTTGATTCCTGTGTGGCAAAAACCATGTCAAATGTTCGCCGCAAAAAGCTAATCGGCGGAAAAAATGCATATGTTACCGGTGTAATTGCGGGTTTGCTGGTGGGAATGAAAAACAAATGCAGCGTCACGGTGGACGGAGAGTTGTTGGATGAGAATGAAAAAATGCTTCTTTGCACGGTTGCAAACGGACAGTATGTGGGCGGCGCTTACCGTTGTGCTCCGCGTTCGCACAATAACGACGGACTGTTGGAGGTCTGCTTTGTTCGTCCGGTTTCGCACCTCACGTTCCTTCGGTTAATGGGAGATTATAAAAGCGGAACGCACCTCGGCAATCCGAAATTCGATAAATACATTTTTTACCGCCGCGGTAAAAAAATAGAAGTGCAGGCACCGGAGGGCTTTGTTTACTGTTTGGACGGCGAGCCGATTGCATGTAACAGCTTTACGGTGGAAGCGGTTCCGCGCGCCGTGCGCTTTGCGGTCCCCGCTTCTGCCAAGCCCTTGATTGGCGCCGAGCATGTTCCCGTGTATACAACGGAACTCTCAAAAGAGGAGCTTTCGGTTTCCGGTACTTATGACAGCTGAAACAGAACTTCAAAAGAATGTGTGCGGTGCGGACGCGCAGATTACCCTGCAAACTTTTGAGCGGTTGTTGTGCGCAAACAATTCGGACGAGGTCATGCTGTCTGTCCTTTTGCGTGCCGTAAAAGAAGAGGAAAAAGACCTTGCCTTGGCGGCGGCAGAGCAAGAACTTGCATATGAGGAAGAACAGCTGCTTGCAGAGACGCGCGCCGTATCTTCCTCTTTCTTATCATTTTCGCAAAGCATTCCAAAGCCGCAGAGCTTTTTTGCAACCGACAGAGAACAAAAACAAACCTTTGATTTGGTCTGCCGCTTTATGAGAAAGACGGATTTGCATTTGGAACGGCTTCGGAGCCTGTCATTGAACTATGTGCGGGCGGAGCAGCGGCTGATTGATTGCAAGAGCCGACTGGTACGCACGGATGTGCTTTTGTATGATGCCGTGCAAAAGGCAAAAAGCGCGCAAAGAGAAGCGCTGGCAGTTTCTGTAACGGCATTGCGTACAAAGCTGGAGGAACCGCAAAAAACATGCACGCGGTATCGGCGCCGATTGGCGGATTTGCGTGAAAAAAATTTATCCGTGTATCGGTTGATTCATTCGGATTTCTGTGAAAAAATCCTGTTGCTTGCCGATTTTGAAAATCAGGGGAAAGCGTGCGCACCGCATCGCGTTGCATTGCTTGCTTATGCAGTGCATACCGAAGCGAAAGCACTTTGCAACGGGACGGAAACATGAACCGTATAAAAAAAGATTGCCGCACTCGGCGTCATGCTGACTGCGGCAATCTTTTTTGATAAGCTGTATTTATAAAGACCAATGTTGCGTCAAGGCGCGTTGCAGTTCGGCTTCGATGGCATCTGCCATGAGAGCAAAACCGAGGTCATTGGGGTGGCAACCGTCCACCGTACACATTTCTTTGTATTTACCGCGGAACACGGAAGCACCGTCAATAAAGTAAACGTTGCGATCTCCCTGTGCCCGCGCATAGCGATAGGTGTCTGCAATGACATCGCGCCGCAATATATTTTGTTGATAATCGTTGTCAAAGTCCACGCGCGAAAGCATGATATACGGAACATCGGGATGTGCGGCGCGGATTTTTTGATACATTTTGCAATGCGTTGCGCGCAGATGCTCGGCAGTTGGGGCATTGTGGTCGTAGTCGGAGACAAATGCGAGCATATCCAGTCCTGCCATGTATTCAACGATTTCGTCCTCGCCTCTGCCGTTTCCGGAAAAGCCCAAATTCAGATAGTCCAGTCCGAGTCGGCGGCTGATAATGTTTTGGTAGATGTTGCCCGGACGCGAGGCGCATCCGCCCTGTGTAATGGAACTGCCGTAATAGACAACGGGGGCGGTGTTGCGGTATTGCATTCCGCCGCCGACCGCAGCGTCCTGTTGCAATCCAATCAGCAGGGTACGTACTTTGCTGTAACTTGGAAAATGAATTGTAAAATGTCGCATTTTGCGGCTTTCGAATTTTTTAATGGATTCATATCCGTTTTCAAAATGGAATCCGGGACGGAAGGCATAGCAAAAGCGGCTGATGCCGGTTTCGGGATCATCCAAGAATAAATCAAAAGCCGAGCTTCCTGTCAGTGCAAAGTGATCCATACGCTCAATGTGCGGCATATCGGCGCGAATGGCAATGTACTGTGAGTCGGTGGAAAAGCGCACGCGTCCGCCCGCCGTATGAAAAGCAAGCTGTGCCACGCCCGGACTGACTGTCTCGGCTACGCGGTCCGGAATCCGTTTGAAATCGGGTTCATCGTACGGACGGTAAAATCCGTAGAGTGCAAAAGGCTGTTGCCGAACATCGTAATAGCAGATATCCGGTTCTTGTACTTTTTGCTCCACTTTCATGTTTTGGTCAATTTCTTCTATCGA
>CAYYCU010000150.1:0-3939 GCA_964470415.1 uncultured Ruminococcus sp. | reverse complement strand
CGTCATGGAAGGGTATACTTGGACAATGACATCCGTACAGTCACAAAACGGAAACATTGTTGCCTGTGCGCCGTCCGATGAGACGGTTTATAGAGATGTTTATCCCATTGAGATGACTTGCACTGCCCAAAACGGTTCGTTTTGTATCGTTGATAAAACGCACAATCAATCTTATAACGGGAGATATACCGTAATGTCTTATGCTTCCGAAACCACCGTTTACGAGATTGCGGTTGGAGAAAAAAGCGGAACGGCTGTGGTATCGACAACAAATTATCAAGATGAAACCGCTCTCCCAACCATGGTGCTTTCCATAGATGATTATACTTTGTATTTTCAATCCAAATAATGTTTATAAACGGGCGACAACAGACAATCTGCCCTTTATCGCCATACGGAAAAGAAGGGGCTTCTTTCACGAAGTCCCTTCTTTTCCGTATGCTTTTTTATTATGCGTTTGTTTTTTGCAAAAAGTCATGCAATAAGGTGTCTTGCAGTTTTTGTGTGGTCTGGCTGTCTTTTTCGCCAACGGGGGTACCGTCTACTTCTGTTACACGAAGGCAGAGCGCCGATGCCGAGGTAATCAAAATTTCATCGGCTTGTTTAAGCTCCGATAGGGAGTAAGGGCGTTCTTTTACGGGAATTTCCATTTGCTTGCATGCGGCAATTAAATGTGCGCGTCCCGTGCCTGCAAGAATCATTTGATCGGCAGGGTGGGTGATCAGGCAACCGTCCTTCAAAATGGAAATGTTGGAATGTGCACACTCGGTTACCGTTCCGTTGCGGTGGAGAATACATTCGTCTGCGTTTGCTTCCGCGGTTGCCTGCGTTGCGATAACATTGGGAAGCAGATTGAGCGATTTGATGTTACAATGATAAAACCGTGTGTCCTCCATGGTAATGCACCGTACGGGCGTGTATGTATCTCGAATTTCGGCAGGTTTTATCATTACCCAAAGATTGGAACCTGCCTTTTCCTCCAAAAAAGCATGTGTGCGAAAACCCGTTCCGCGCGAAATTTGAAAATAAACCCACAAATTTCCGCTGTCCAGTCGGCTGACCAGATCCCGAAGCAAATTTGCCAGCGCCTGCGGTGTCAATTGCGGTTTGATTTTTATCAGTTCCGCACTTTGAAAAAAGCGTTCCACATGTTCTTCCAGTGCATAGATGTGATAATTTCTGCTGTATGCCACATCGTATACACCGTCACCGAAATAGCATGCTCTGTCCAACATGGGAACGGTCATGTTTTCTAGCTCATCAATTTTACCGTTATAATATCCAAGTGTTTTCATATTGGGGAGTGTATCCTTTCCGTTTAAGATTTTTGAATGATTGCGTTCAAAATGCCGCGTTCCGCATCGGTATATCCGGCTTGTTTGTCTGCCAAAGCCATGGAAGCGACCTCCTCCGCCGTGCGTGTGCCGGTGGAAGCCGTTGCATACAGTGTGCGTGTCTCTCCGTTGGTATAATTCAATTTGGCAGAAAAGACTGCCGAAAAAGGTGTTTGGTATGCATTGGGAGAAAGATTGGCCGTAACAGCGTGAAAGCAAAGCTTGTTCTGCTTGGCTTCCTCTGTCGCCTCCAACCGTTTGGTTTCGGTATTGCCGTTGGCATCGGAAACGGTTGCATGGACAGAAAGTGCCGTTGGGTTATGTTGCATCAATGCGTGGTAAGCACTTTCACGCATGATTGCGGAAAAGCGAAGATGCGGCGTTTCCTCGTTTAAATAGATTGCCGCCCCTTCCAATGTTTCAAACTCCAAAAAGAGTGCCGAAAAGGAAACATCGTTTTCCACGGTCAGAGTTGCTCCGGACGGAAGAAAAGAGCCGTCCGAACCGAGCCAACCGGCAAAATCCGGCGCATTGCTGCTTGGCAACGTAAAGGTATCTCCGATTGTTACGTTTTGTCGGGTTTGTACATCGGCAACCTGAAGTGAAATTTGCGCCGTGGGAACGGGAACTACCTGCACGTACAAAACCGCGCAAAGAAAATACATGCTGTTTTTGCGTGCGGAGTCGTTATGGTTATACGATGCCTTTCCCCGTACTGTCAGTATATGCGAGGTGTTTGAAGAAAAGTGAACGGGAATGGAAGAATTGGCGTTTTTTCCATCGGACAGCGATTTCCACTCTTCGTTATCCCAGCGATATTCCAAAGCTTCCAATCCGTAGGAGTGTGTAAATACGCCTTTGAGTGAGAGCGTACTGCCGGTAATGGCTTGACAATCCGTGTAAATTGCGGCATTCGCGGCACTTTGACGTATCGGGGAGGTCAATTCGTTTTGCACCTGATAGGTGGTGGGTGCCGCCGCCGTACGTTGGCAGGCACTCTCGGCGGGATCTTTGCAGAGGGTTTGCGGCATGCCGCCGTATACCGGAATTAAAAATGTGCAGGCACTGTCCAGTACGCCAACCGATGCAAATGCTTGATAAAGGATTCTGCTTTCATTCATGGCACCGTACAGGGACGCCATGTATTGCCCCCAAAAAGTACGTCCGGAGCGGCTGTCCACATTGAATTTTTGCAGGTAAATTGTGGATTGATAGCGATCTATGTAAGAGGTTTTTAAAAAGTAAGCGCCTCCGTAAAGCGATTTCCAGCGGGTGTTCCACGCGGCATTTCCGCCCCATTCCTCTTCCATGGCAGAGGTCCCTTGTGCGGCGCGCGTCATCGCGTTGCCGTAAATTTCAAAAAGCCCCGTGCCGTTGGCTTTGATATTAAAATAGTTATACAGTCCGTTCCATGCAAGAAGCTGTTCTTCCGTATATCCGCCGGAGGGGGGAAGAATATCCTTGCCCGTATCACTTTTTTGCGTTTGATTTTTGTAATATTGGTTGAGCAGAGTTCCGCACGTGCCCGAAATCATGGGCGAGGTTCCCGCTACGCCTTGTTCCTGCCGTACCTTAACGGCGAGATACACGGGACTTACACCAAGCGTCTCCCCCAGTTGACAAAAATAGGTGGCATATGTCATGCCGTTTTCCAAAACCGCATTTTCCATAAAAGTTCCGGAGAGAACGGCCTTTACCGCATCAAGGGAATCCTGTGCGCTTGCCGATAAATCAAAAAACTGAAAAATATCGGTCTCGTTTAAAAAATTGCGCGGATCCATAAAATATTCCACAGCGGCGCGGGAAGGCGGATAATATCCCGTTTCCGGTTCGTTCCGTTCGGTTTCATGCCAATAAGCTTGGTACACGGAGGATTTTGAAACCAAATTGGTTCCGTCTGTTTTGCTTTCTTGATCAATGACGTAGTTCCAAGTATATTTTGCGTTTTGCGCTGTCACATCGAGCGGAACAAAATTCCAGTTTGGATGAAGCAGGTGCAATTCCGTCAGCGAAACGGCATAGTCGGACGGGAAGCCCGCATCCATGAGATCTTGATAATAAAGCTCTGCGTCTCCCGAAAAATAACGCTCATTTCCGCTGGTGTAGAGCATCATTTGAAAAATAAGCAGGAAAAGAAAAGCCGTGACCAGTAACGCAGAGACCGATATACGGATTGTTTTTTTGATTTTTGCGCTCATGAAATGTCCTCCTTTTGTTTTGATGATTGGATAGCGGTTGCCGAAAAGCGGACGTTTTATTTATTGTTTTTTGACGCGGGGTTCGGATATCGAATATAATAAATGTCGTTTCCTTCCGTTGCATCTGTTTTGTAAAAGCCGTGCCGTTCGTAAAAGGTTGCGGCACCGCGGTTATTTCGGTGTACGCCGAGCGCAATCGGACGCGTGCCGTACTCCGCATAAACCGTGCGGATAACAAGCTCCAATGCCTTGCCGCCGATTCCTTTGCCACGGTATCTTCGGTCCATTACAAAATCCATGAGTCGATAAAAGGGGGTGCCGTTCATTTCTTTGGGATCGGTTTCCCATGGGATTGCCTCGCCGAGCAAAATAACGCCAATGCGCCTGTTTTCATACTTTATGATATA
>CAYYCU010000149.1:0-3958 GCA_964470415.1 uncultured Ruminococcus sp. | reverse complement strand
CCATTATATCAATTGTGAAAACATTTGTCAATACTTTTTGAAAAAATTGTAAAGATTTTTTCGTTTTTTTGAGAGGTATATGTGCCGGCACGTACGCCTCTCACCGCATGCAAAAACAAAAAAGAACCGCCTCAAATGCTACCAAAGCTTACATTTGAGGCAGTCCCCATTTTTATACGGACACCGAAATCATCGGCGTTTTTTTCATCATTACAGGGATATGTATGATAAAATCCGCTTCTCGGAAAAAGCAGCTTTACTTCGCGTAATCGACCGCGCGTGTCTCCCGAATCAAATTCAGTTTAATCTGTCCGGGGTACTTGACTTCTTCTTCAATCTTCTTTGCCATTTCACGTGCAATTAACTTCATACCTTGATCATTTACCAATTCCGGCTTTACCATAACGCGAATTTCGCGTCCTGCCTGAATTGCATAAGCCTTGTCCACGCCTTCAAATCCAACGGCAATTTCTTCCAGCTTTTGCAACCGCTTGATATAATTTTCCATATCCTCGCGGCGTGCGCCCGGTCTTGCGGCGGAAACCGCGTCTGCCGCCTGAATCAATACGGCAAGTACGGTTCTCGGCTCCACATCGTTGTGGTGCGCCTCAATTGCATGAATTACTTCCGGGTTTTCCTTGTACTTCTTAACGGCATTTACGCCGAGCTCAACATGCGAACCCTCCATATCCTGCGGAAAGGCTTTTCCGATATCATGGAGCAGTCCCGCGCGGCGCGCCATGGCACCGTCCAGTCCCAACTCATCTGCCATGATACCCGCCAGCCAAGCCACCTCAACGGAATGCTGCAATACATTTTGTCCGTAACTGGTACGGTAACGCAAGCGGCCGAGCAACTTGACGAGATCCGGGTGAATTCCGTGAACGTTTACGTCAAACGTAGCGCGTTCGCCCGCCTGTTTGATTACGGTCTCGACCTCACGGCGCGCTTTTTCAACCATTTCCTCAATACGCGTTGGATGAATACGGCCGTCCGAAATCAATTTTTCCAAAGCCAATCTCGCAATTTCGCGGCGAACCGGATCGAATCCCGAAACCGTAATGGCTTCCGGCGTATCATCAATAATCAGCTCAACGCCCGTCAGGGTTTCCAGCTTTTGAATGTTTCGTCCTTCGCGTCCGATAATACGTCCCTTCATTTCCTCATTGGGAAGAGAGACTACCGAAATGGTTGCTTCGGTTACATGATCGGCAGCGCATCTTTGAATCGCCAAAGAAAGCAAGTTGCGCGCTTTGGCATCGGCTTCCTCCTTGAACTGTGTTTCCAGCTCGTCCAGCTTTTGCGCCATCTCATGCCGTGCTTCCGACTCCACGCGAAACAGGAGCTCGGTCTTTGCCTGCTCCACCGTGTAGTTGGAAATTTCCTCCAGCTTTTTGAGATGCTGTTCCAACGTCTCATTGATTTGCGCACGCAGCTGTTCGTTTGCTTTCAGCTTTTCGTCCAATTGTTCGTTTTTACGTTCCAGCTGTTCTGTTTTCTTGTCCAAATTTTCTTCTTTTTGGTTAAGTCTGCGTTCCTGACGCGAAATTTCTCCGCGGCGCTCTTTCAGCTCACGTTCGGTTTCATTGCGAAGGCGAAGCGTCTCTTCCTTTGCCTCCAAAAGAACCTCCTTTTTGCGTGCGTCCGCATCTTTGGCACTTTCCTCCAAAATACGCTTGGCTTCCGTCTCGGCAGAGCCGATTTTGGCCTCACCAATCTTTTTTCGGCACAAAAATCCGACAAGAATTCCGACAGCCAGTGCAACGACACCGACAACAATCGGAATCAAAATTTGTTCCATAAAACACCTCCTTGTTTGTTTTTATTAAATTCGTATGAATAGAAAAACTTAAAAAGTATAATCATACTGAATTAGATTATACACAAAAATCGGTCAAATGTCAAGAGGGCGGCGCCTTTTTTTACAGGTGTTTCCAAACTTTTTACAAACGGCATTACTTGATTTGAAATTTTTTTCTTAAACGGATAAGATAAAACGTAATCAGCCGTGTAAGCGCAAAGTCATAAACGACAAAACAAAGCAATGCCATGGCGTAAAGCAAAGCGGCAAACCACGCACCTGCCTCGCTATCCAAGGTTCCCGGCAAAAAAATTCGGAAAATCAAATAAATAATGCCAAGGCAAAGATGAAAGACGGCAAGCTTCAGCAAAACGGAAATCGGGCGCTTCCGTTTTTCCAATTTTTCTTTCAAAATCGGATAAAAACCGGCAAAAAACGTATAAAAAATAACCGGTGTTTTTTGCGGCAACAGCAAAAAAGCAAGCAATGCCGTCACAGCCCAAATTCCCCACGGATAAGCACCGCCCATCTCGATCACCGCGTAAACGCAAAGCAGGGATGCCAACACCGCCACGGTAATATCCAGCATCTCAATCAATGAGCCGAAAGCCAGTAAAATAACGCCCAATGCGCAAAGCATGGCGCTTACCGTAAGATATTTTGTCCGTTTGCGAATGCGGTTGCTCATGGCGTCCTCCCACCGTTTTTTCTTTTTATTTTATCACAGTCCTTGCCTGCTGTCAAGTACGCGAAGCCCGCTTTTATCAATCAGACAAATATTTTCATTAAAGAAAAAATGATTTGTATATATTTTTCCGCGGCATTGATAATTTTTTCTTGACATTTTGGGAAAAAAAGTTTATAATAGAACTCGGTTATTTTTGTAACCGTTATTTTGTTTGTTGTAATGCTTTATTGTTTTGGCTTACAACGAAAGGGGATTTAAAAACATGGAAAAAAAAGAACGTAAAGTCGGTACTGTTTCCAGAGGCATCAGATGTCCTATCATCAGAAAAGGAGACGATCTTGCCGCCATCGTGACTGACAGTGTTTTGGCAGCCGCCGAATCCGAAGGATTTGCGCTCCGAGACAGAGATGTTATTTCAATCACAGAGTCCATTGTAGCGCGCGCGCAAGGCAACTATGCTTCCGTAGAGGCAATTGCCGAGGATGTAAAAAATAAGCTGGGCGGCGGTACCATAGGCGTTGTTCACCCCATTTATTCCCGTAACCGTTTTGCAATCTGCCTGCGCGGCATTGCAATGGGTGCAAAAAAGATTGTTTTGATGCTTGCCTACCCCTCGGACGAAGTCGGCAACTCCATGATTACAATGGATCAAATTGATGAAGCCGGTGTCAATCCTTACAGCGATGTACTCACGCTGGAGCGTTACCGCGAGTTGTTCGGCAATGACACGAAATTGGAATTTACCGGTGTGGATTACGTAAATTACTATGCGGATTTAATCCGTTCCTGCGGTGCCGAAGTGGAAATTGTTTTTGCAAACCAAGCAAAAAACATTCTGAATTATACAGACTGCGTTTTAACCTGTGACATTCATACCCGCGCACGTACCAAGCGCATCCTGAAAGCGGCAGGCGCCAAGGTGGTTTGCGGGCTTGACGATATTATGACCGCCCCCGTCAACGGCAGCGGCTGCAACGAAAAATACGGCTTGCTCGGCTCCAATAAATCCACCGAGGACAGCATTAAGCTCTTCCCGCGCGAATGCTCCGATTTGGTTTACGATGTTCAGGCGCGTATTTTGGAAAAAACAGGCAAGCATGTAGAAGTTATGGTTTACGGCGATGGCGCGTTTAAGGATCCCAAAGGAAAAATCTGGGAGCTTGCCGATCCGGTCGTTTCCCCTGCTTTTACAGACGGTCTTATAGGAACCCCCAATGAATTGAAATTAAAATATTTGGCAGATAACGACTACAAGGATTTGAGCGGCGAAGCCTTGAAAGAAGCAATTTCCGCAAGCATCCGTAAAAAGTCTGGCTCTTTGGTCGGAAACATGGCATCCCAAGGAACCACACCGCGCCAGCTGACCGATTTGATTGGTTCGCTCTGCGATTTAACCAGCGGCTCCGGAGACAAAGGAACGCCCGTTGTTTTGGTGCAAGGATATTTTGATAATTATACCAACTGATTTT
>CAYYCU010000148.1:0-3967 GCA_964470415.1 uncultured Ruminococcus sp. | reverse complement strand
TTTTTTAGAATTGTGCAAAATGACAAAAATAAAAAAATGAAAAAAAAATATTGCATTTTATAAAAAAGTATGATAAGATATATTATAGAAAAATGTAAAGGTGTTTGTACCTTTGTATTCATTTTGTATAAAAAGAGTGGAGGATAGAATCATGGCAGAATTTTCTGTACAGTTCAGAAACAAACTGAATGGTTATGATAAGGTTGAGGTAAACCAGTTCGTAAAAGACGCCGAGGCAAAATTGCAGGAAAAGGCGATTGCATTGGCAAATCTTCAGCAACAAGTTGCGGAGTTGGAGGCTCGCCTCAACAAAATTACGGGATCGGGTACATCCGTTGAAGAAAAAATCGAGCTTTACGATAAGCTGATGAAAAAAATGAACGGCGATTACACCAATCTGTTGGCTCCCGCGATTGCAAAGGCAAAAGCCATTGAGGAGAAAGCCGAAAAAGAATATGCCATTCGTATGGATCAGGCGCGTTATTCCGCAGAAGGAATTTACAAAGAGACCGCTGACCGCATTGCGGGTGTTGTGGACGACAATATGGACAGATTTTACGCGTTGTTGGATCAGTTCATCTATTCCAAGACACTTCCCGGACGCATTGATGCGTTCATCAGAGACTGCAAGTACATTTCCTCTAAAATCGCAAACGGCGTTGGCAATGTAAAAAGAGTTTCCGGCGAAGCTTACGGCAAAGTAAAGAGCAAGTGCGTGAGCGTAAAAGAAAAGGTGCAGGAAAAGGTAAACGCCTTTAAGGCAACCAAAAATCCGGAAGATGCGGTTGTTGAGGATGAGCCGGTAGAAACGGTTGAGGCTGTTGAGCCTGTTGCGGCAGCCGAATAATAACTTCTTGTAAAGGTGACGGTTCGCTCTCATGAATGTCGGTGAAAAAATTCGGGAGTTGCGTTTGGCAAAGCTTATGACGCAGTCGGAGCTTGCAGGCTCGCAAATTACCCGTAATATGTTGAGTTGTATTGAGAACGGAACTGCTCAACCCTCGCTTGCTACTATTTTGTACATCGCAGGACGTTTAAATGTCCCTGTCGGCTTTTTACTTGCGGAAGAAGGCGATGAATTGATCTTCCGTAAAATGAATAGTATTGCAAACATAAAAAGAGCATATACGGCCGGAGATTGGCGCGGATGCAGGAGCATCTGCCTTTCCGGCTGTCCGGAAGCGGATGATGAAATCAGCCTGATTTTGGCAGATTGTGATGCGGAGATTGCCGCAGAAGAATTCTGGCATGGCAGGCTGCATTCTTCATGCCGCTTTTTTGATGAAGCTTTAAGCTACGCCGAAAAAACCGTTTATCATACGGAGCATATTGAAGCGCGGGCAAGCGTGTTTTTTCATTATATGCAAAGAATTTCCGCAACGCTTTATTCCGACATGCTGGATGAAGAAAAAGAACTTTCGGTACAGTATGTTTCGCCGTTTGCGGAATATGTTCGTGCATTGGATGAATTGGATAACGGGGCAGATGCGCTTGCAACGGCTTTTTTGTCGGGCGCCAAAGAAGATACTTTTTTTGCAACGCATATTCGTGTCCGTATGTTAATGGCAAATGCGCACTATAAAGAAGCGAAGTCCGCGCTCTTGCTGTTGTTAAACCGCGAAACACCGCTCAACGAAATCGAGCTGTATAATGTTTTGCTTGAATTGGAAATTTGCTGTAAGGAAACCGATGACTATAAAGGCGCATATAATTATGCCTCGGAAAAAGTACAGCTTTTGGAGTTGCTTTTAAAAGAAGCCTGATAATCCGAACCGAAAGCAAAATCGAAAGGAATTTTATATTATGTTTTTTAACTTTCAAAAATGGAAAAAAAACGATTGTAAAATACAGCTGTCTGCTTCCGCGCAAATCCGCGGCTTTGAAGGTTATGCGCAAAAAGTTGTGGAAAAATGGATTGCCGATTTTGGAATCGGGAATGCCGATTTTTTGGTAACGGCGCAAAAGGACGCGGCGCTTCCGGCAGAGGGATATGCCGTTCTTTTACAAGAAAATAAAATTTCGGTCCGGTATTCTGATTTTCATGCCATGATTTACGCCGCGCAAACGCTTTTGCAATTATCCGAACACGATGAATTGTTTGTCGGAGAAATTTTGGACAAGCCCGATTGCGCTTTTCGCGGTTATCGCGCTTATTTGCCGGGCAGAAAAGCCTTTCAGGATTTTTACGATACGGTGGATTTTTTGGCTTATTATAAGTACAATTTTATTTCGCTGGAAGTCGGCGGCGCCATGGAATATAAGCGTCATCCGGAAATCAATCAAAAATGGGCGGAATTTGCTGCCGAAACACACCGCTATTCCGGAAGAGCGCATGAAATTCAAAACGGCTTTCCGTGGGCAAAAAATTCTATTCATACGGACAATGCAGACGGCGAAATTTTAACGCAGGATGAAGTCAAAAAATTGATTGCATATTGTGAAGCGCGCGGATTGGAGGTTTATCCGGAGGTTCCTACGCTCTCGCATTGCGATTATATTTGCATGGCACATCCGGAGATTGCCGAGCGGCAAGCGGATCCGTATCCGGATACCTATTGTCCGTCCAATCCAAAATCTTATGAACTTGTTTTTGATATTCTGGAAGAAGTAATTGCGGTATTTCAACCAAAACTGATAAACATTGGGCACGATGAATTTTATTCTATGTGCCTTTGCGAAAAGTGTCGGGAAAAGCGGCCGCAGGACGTGTTTGCGGACGATGTGACAAAGATATACAATTGGTTGAAAGCGCGAAATATCAAAACCGCAATGTGGTGCGATAAACTGCTTCCCGTGGTAACCAAGCAAGGAAAGACCTATGGCGGCGCCGGGTTTGACCGTGTCAATTCAAACGGAATTTATGTCCAGTCTCCCCCTACATTTCAATGCCAAAGCATGCTTCCGCGTGATATTTTGATGATTAATTGGTATTGTTGCTTTGGAATGCAGTATGATTTGATGTTGCATATGCACGGGTATCCGATGATTTTTGGAAACATGTCGGTTGGAGCGGTGGAAAACTGGAGAATGCGCCGTAATTTTGGATTGTACGGCGGCAGTTGTTCCAATTGGGGACGTTATACGCCGGTGTATATGCAACGCAATTGCCAATATCAAAATTTGGCAATGGGTGCTTATGCAATGTGGAGCAGGGAATACGATAACAATCAATTTTCCGATTTGCGTCAAAAAGTATTTGAGGAGCTTTACCGTAAACATTATGGGAATCGAAGCGGTTATATTGAAGTGACGCATACAACCAAAAAACATATCCCATATAAGGTATTTTACGATGGGGAATTTATTGAAAATGAAATTTATGACATGGGAAAATACCGATTGACTTATACGGACGGGACAGTGGAAAATTTTGACGTTCGGTATGGGCAAAATATTGCATCGGACACCTTGTGGCAGGCTTTTGAAGAAGAATTTAATCCAACCGTAGGTGTTGCCGAAGATGCATTGGGAGAGGTTTCTTATTCCACTGTGCCGCAACAGCAAAACGGCCGTACGGTTTATCGGACTGCTTTCCGTAATCCGCATCCGCAAAAATCGGTTCGTTCCTTTGAATACATTCCGCAAAACGAAGATGTTGAGCTGATTGCGGTTCGGTTTTATTCCAAATAGTTTGGTTTGATGTGTTAAGAATATAAAAGCCGGAATTCACAACGGGGGATTCCCGCCGGCTTTTTTGTTATGTTCGGCGTACGGTAAAAAAGATTTTGGAAAAATCGGCAAAACCCTTGCTCTTACACAAAAATTTTATCAAAAACGAATTTTGATATTGACTTTTTGAAAAAGGTTTGTTATAATATATAAGCATTGGATAAAAGCAGTCAAAGCATAGCAAAAACATCGAGGTGTAGCGCAATTGGTAGCGCGCTTGGTTTGGGACCAAGATGCCGCAGGTTCGAGTCCTGTCACTTCGACCATATCGAGTATTCATAAGGAATTTGAATATTCA
>CAYYCU010000147.1:0-3971 GCA_964470415.1 uncultured Ruminococcus sp. | reverse complement strand
AATCATTATCTCTTTGACGAGGATGATATTGCGCACTATCAGGAGATGGCGCAGATCGAGAAGGATATCACGCCCCACACGCTGCGCCATTCGTTCGCGGTGCATCTGCTGGAGAACGGTGCGGACCTGCGCGCCATTCAGGAGATGCTCGGTCACGCGGACATTTCCTCCACGCAGATCTACACCCATGTGGTGAAAAAGCAGCTGCGGGACATTTATCAAAAGGCCCACCCGCGGGCATAAAAAAGAAAACAAAGAGAAAGACGCCGCGCGGCGTCTTTCTCTTTTCTTCGCCCTTCCGCAAGGCACCGCGCGCTTACGCGGCGCATATCATGCTTGCAGGGAGGGGAAAGTATGGAACGCTATCTTTTGCTCGCGCGCTCTGTGACGCACGCACAGCAGATGCTGCGTGTGCTCGACCGCGCGGGCATCCGCACAAGAGTGCTCCGCGCGGGCGCGGAGCTGACGGGACGGGGCTGCGGCTACACGGTGGAGGTCCCCGCGCGCAGCTATGCCGCCGCGATCCGCCGATTGCAGGACGCGCAGGTGAAGCCCGTGAAGATCATCCGCCGCGGCGGAGCCGAGGAACAGGGGATAGAAGGATGATCTATCTGGATGCCGCGGCGACGACCCTGCAAAAGCCGCCCTCCGTCTCGCGCGCGATGCAGGCGGCGATGCGCACGATGTCCTCGCCGGGACGCGGCGGCTACGCCGCGGCAAGGGCGGCGGAGGAAACGGCGTTTCGCTGCCGCTCACTGGCCGCGGAGCTGTTCGGCGTGCCCTCGCCGGAGCGGGTCGTCTTTACCTCCAACGCGACGCACGCCCTGAACATCGCCATTCGCTCGCTCGTGCCGCAGGGCGGGCGCGTTCTGATCTCCGGCTATGAGCACAACGCCGTCACGCGCCCGCTCCATGCGCTCGGCGCAAGGCTCCGTGTGGCGGCTTCGCCGCCGTTTGACCGCGCGGCGGCGCTTCGCGCCTTTGAAAATGCTCTCTCGCCGGAGCTTGACGCGGTGGTCTGCACGCATATTTCCAATGCCTCCGGCTTTGTGCTGCCGATCGGGGAGATCGCCGCTCTCTGCCGCGCGGAGGGTGTGCCGCTCATCATCGACGCTTCGCAGTCCGCGGGCGTACTGCCGCTCGACATGGGCGCGCTCGGCGCGGCTTTCATCGCCATGCCCGGACACAAGGGGCTCTACGGCCCGCAGGGGACAGGACTGCTGCTGTGCGCGGGGGAGACGGAGCCTCTGCTCATGGGCGGCACGGGGAGCGCCTCGCTCGAGCAGACGATGCCGGACTTTCTGCCCGACCGTCTTGAGGCGGGGACGCACAATATGCCCGGCATCGCGGGATTGGAGGCCGGACTGCGCTTTGTGCAGCGGATGGGGGAGCGGATCGAACGGCACGAGCGCGCGCTGATCGCACGCGCGGCCGAGCGGCTGCGCACGGTAGAGGGCGTCACGGTCTATGCCGCGCGCTCCGCGGCGGCGCAGGGCGGTGTGCTGTCGTTTTGTGTGGACGGCATGGAGCCGGAGGAGACTGCGGACGCATTGGCACAGCGCGGCATCGCCGTGCGCGGCGGGCTGCACTGCGCGCCCTGCGCGCATCAGACGGTCGGGACGCTGCCGAACGGAACGGTGCGCATGAGCGTATCCGCATTCAATACACCGGCGGAGATCGACACCTTTGTCCGCACCGTGCGGAGCATCGTGCGGCAGTGAAGGAGATTCGGGAGGGCGGAGGAGCCTTCTCCCGCCGCGCGTCCGCTTCGGGGCGCGTCTGTCCGAAGAAAAGCGGGGCCTCTGCCGCGGCGGAGGCCCCGCTTTTTCGGCGGTCGAAGATTTTTCTTTGCAATTCATGGAAAATTCACGCGCAATCGGTTGCATTTTTTCGCCGTTTATATTAGAATAAGAGCACTATTGACCGGCGAGGGGGCGCGTGCGTCAGCGCCGGTCTGTGGAACGACTGCTTAAGAGGGGTATGCCATGGAATTTGTGATGACCATGCTGGAGGGGACCCTGCGCTATCTGATGACGATCCGCATCGCGGATTATCTTGATGTGGCGCTGATGGCCTACTGCTGCTATTTGCTGCTGCGGCTCGTGCGCAGCACCCGCGCGGAGAGCCTGGTCAAGGGCATCCTCTTTTTCCTGTTGGCGCTCTGGCTCTCCTATGCCTTTAAGCTCAACGGCATCTACTTTATCCTCAGCCATATGCTCGATGTCGGTATCCTTGCGCTCATCGTGCTCTTCCAGCCGGAGATCCGCCGCATCCTCGAGCAGGTCGGCTCCAGCAAGCTCCGCTCGTTCATCCCCTTTGCCGCCAAGCAGCAATCAAGCCCCGTCGAGAACGCCATCGCGCAGACGGTGCTTGCCTGTACGGAGATGTCCAAGTCCCGCACGGGCGTGCTCATCGTCTTTGAGCGGGAGATCAACCTCGACGAGATGGCGCGCACCGGCACCATCGTGGACGCGCAGGTGAGCAACGAGCTTTTGAAAAACATCTTTTTTGTCAAGGCGGCGATGCACGACGGCGCGGTCATCATCCGCGACGGGCGTCTCCTTGCCGGCGGCTGTATGCTGCCGCTGTCCAAAAATGTCAATCTCAGCCGCGACCTCGGGATGCGCCATCGCGCCGGCATCGGCATGAGCGAAAATTCCGACGCCGTGGTCGTCATCGTCTCGGAGGAAACGGGAGCGATCTCGGTCGCCATCGGCGGACTGCTCAAGCGCCACCTGATGCCGGAGACGCTTGAAAAGCTCCTCGTCAACGAGCTCGTTCCGCAGACGGAGGCGGACGGGGCGGACAAGCCGCAGCTTCACATTCCGAGCATTCTGAAAAAGCGGAGAGGGGAGAACAAGAATGGAGCAAACTAAGGAAGGGAAAGCCATCTATATCATCATATCGCTCCTGATCGCGTCCTTCTTCTGGTTCTACGCCAACAGCGATACACAGGTGGACATCACCGTAGAGAAGGTCCCGATCGAATTTCTCAACGAGGATACCACGCTTGCCGACAAGGGGCTGATGCTCGTTTCCGGCGAGGAGCAGACCGTCGATCTCAAGCTCCGTATGCCGCGCAGCACGGTCTTTAAGCTCGACACGAGCGAGATCCGCATTACGGCGGACCTTACGCAGGTCACGACGACCGGAACGCAGACGATCATTTATAACATCGTCTTCCCCCGCGGCCCGCGCGGCGAAACGCTCTCGAGCAGCATCACCGTGCGCGAGCCGACGGTCCGCTCGGCAACGATCGAGATCGGCGAGCTGTTCCGCAAGGAGGTCGAGATCCGCTGCAAGGTGGTCGGCAATGTGGCGGACGGCTACATCGCAGGGACGGTCCGCATGCTGCCCGAGACGCTTGAGATCCGCGGTCAGCAGGTCGACATCATGCAGGTGAGCTACGCGCAGGTCACGCTGAATATAGAAAACGCGACCTCGACAGTCGTGGAGCTGCTGGACTTCGAGCTGTACGATTTCAGCGACCAGCTCATCCGCTCGAGCCTCATCCATCCCGCGAGCGAGAGCATTCAGGTGACGATGCCCGTGATGACCGTCAAGGAGGTCCCGCTCACGGTGGAATTTGTCGAAACATCCGGCTCCAGACTGGAGAATGTCAAGTGGGCGCTCACGCCGGTCGATACGATCACGCTCTCGGGCGATGCCTCGACGATGGCCGGTATCAGGGAGATCAAGTTAGATACGCTCGCGCTCGCCGACCTGCGGGAGGCGGAGACCTTTGTCTATGATATCCCCATCCCCGATGGAGTGAGCAATCTCAGCGGCGTGACGAAGGTGACGCTGACCATCCTCTTCGACGATATCGGCACGGTGACGATGGACGCGACGCAGTTCGGCTATGAAAATCTGACGAGCGAGCGCGAGGTGACGGTCGTGACCTCGACGCTGAGCGTGACGCTGCGCGGCACGAGCGAGGCGCTCGCGCAGGTGAATGAGGAAAATCTCCG
>CAYYCU010000146.1:0-3977 GCA_964470415.1 uncultured Ruminococcus sp. | reverse complement strand
TTTTTCTCTCACTGCGATTGGGTGATAAAATCCACTACAAAAAGATAAACCTCCGGTTGAAAAGGTCCTGTCAAGCCGGCATCCGTCAAATTTTGCAAAAAACCGGCATCGGTACGCACTTCCTCTGCCAAGTGCCGATACGTGGTAAGAGCGGTTGAAAAATCGGATTGCGCCAAGCGGAACAAATCCAAAGACGCTATGGCCGAGGTGGCATAACTGATATAATAAACCGGACTTTCAACGGTCACATACTTCCAATATAGGTTCACATCGGTAATATTCTCCGTAATATACGTTTTTCCGCCGTAAGATTCACAAATTTCATCTATCACCGTATCAAAATCGGTTTCCGCTTCCGGCAATTCATTCGCATTGGTATATACAAAGCATTCAAATTCATCTATAATGGTGGACAAAATAACCGTTGACAGCATACTGTACAGTTGATAGCTGACAACCGCCTCGTATACGCCGGAATCCATTTCATTCTTTAAATATGCCAACATCAGCATCTCGTTTGCCTGTGACTGCGTTTCCGCCAAATCCAATTGTGAAAAAGTATACGGCGTATAAGAATCGGCATAATAATGTCCCAATTCATGCACCACGGTAAGAATAGACTGATAAGAGGGACCAAAATAGCAAAGTGGGGTTTCCATATCGTACAAATACGTTGTAAATGCACCTTGGTATGCCGACTCACCGTTGCAAAAGACCGCATTGTCAAGCATGCTGTTTAATACCGTACGCGTGTCTTCCTCAAAGCAAGAAAGATAGCGGGACAAATAATCCGTTGAAAGGCTGTCATAATCTGCGGTCAGAAAGCGTTCTACCTGTATTTGCTGAAAATAAGAGAGCTTACTCATACAATCCGAAAAGTTTTTGTATGCAACCGAACAAAGCGGGACAAAATAATCCTTCACATACTGGCGCATTTGCAACAAATCCGTTTCCCCGTAATCGCGCAAATAAATACTTTTGGAGGCATATTCATAATAATCGGAATATCCCAAAGCCTGTGCCATTGCATTGTGATTTTGAATCGCCTCTCGGTACAAAGCCTGAAAAGCTTCCCCGTTTTCGGAAAGATTCATTTTGCGAAAATCCACCAAAATTCTGTCGTTTTTTTGCATCATTGCCACAATTTCTTCGCTGTACAGTCGCATGGAATCCAAATCTGCCTGCGTCCAATCCGAAAAGAAGGTATCCCGATAAGGAGATGCCGAAGCATCAATCGTTTGGCAAAGCGTCATATAAGCGTGATAAATTTCGCTTTGTATCTCCGAAGAAGAAAGATAATTTGTTTCCAAAGCTTCATCGGCAGTATCACAGCAGTACAGCACGTATGCAATTTGCGCCTGGGTAGCGATATAATAATATTGCGTCTCCAACAATTCCCATGCCGCTTCAATTGCCGAAGCATCGGTTCCCGCCAGCGTTAACGTTTCGCAGATTTGCAACCGTTCGTAAAACAAGACGACATCTTCTTCATTTAGTGTATATTGCAAGTTTTCGGTACCGGTTGTTCCCGTTTGCGGCTGTTGAGAAGGATTCAAATCCTGCATCAAGGACCAAATTCGTGCAGATGCAAAGCAAGAGGTCAAAGAAAAAAGTAACATTGCCGCAACCAAAAGCATTGCCGTTGAGCGCATACATTTGGTGGACAGCAAAAAATGTTTGAAACGGTTTCGATTCATTGTTGCATACCTCCGTTATCGTTATTGTACCACATATATTTTGAGAAATCAATGTTCGTTTTATAAAAACATCTTGACAAATTTCCTTTTTTGTATTATAATGTAATCAGTTAGCCGCTGCTAACTTGCGAAAATTCAAAACGCCTTTGTGCGTTCTATTTTTTAAACCAAAAGTTAGCGTATGCTAACCGATAAAAAGGAGAAACATATGAGTGTAGTAATTGTTGGTGGGAACGAATGTATGACGCGCCGTTATACCGACCTTTGTAAGGAATACAATTGCAAGGTAAAGGTATATCCGCTAATGAGCGGCAGTATGCGCGATATCGGAAGCCCCGATTTATTGATTTTGTTTACGGGAACGGTCTCTCACAAAATGATTCGTTTGGCACTCAACAAAACCAATCCTTCCAAAACACGCATTGCGCGTTCGCACAGCGCATCTGTCAGCGCTTTAAAAAATATTATGGATATTCACTGTAAATCCATGTAAGGAGTAAAAAATGTCCGAAAGAATGTTAATCCGTCATTGCGCCCCCACTTTGGCGGGAATAAAAACGGGAAGCATGTTTCCCTGCTTTTTTGAAACATCCGATCAAATGACCGATGCCTTGCGAAAATTTAACCGCCGATTGGGCGCAAAAGGATTGCGGCTGATTCCCATTTCTTATTCGCAAAACCGCGCCTTGATTTACGTTTACCGTCCCGCACACCTGGCGCGTGACTTAAACAGCTTGGAAGCGCAGCGCATTTTACGTCCGCGCGGATATTCCTGTGAACGTACCAATGCCTGTATTGCCAAGCTCATTGACAGGCTCAAAGAAAGCAACGGCTTTCCGCATGAAATCGGGTTGTTTTTGGGCTATCCGCCGGAAGATGTATTGGGCTTTATGGAAAACAGAACAGACAGCAAATGCGTTGGCTGTTGGAGAGTTTACGGAGATGAAGCCGGTGCCAAAAAATTGTTTGCCAAATACAAAAAATGCACCGAAATTTATACGGGACAATGGGAACAAGGAAGAACCATTGAACGGCTGACCGTAAGAAAATAATCCCGATTGCAAACAATATAATCGGAGAACCGAACGGCTTTTAACGGAAAAGGTTCCGTAAGAAATGCAATGGCAAAGCCAACATTCTTACAGAACCTTTTTGTTTTTGCCTCAAACGGTTGAAAACCCGTTAAAACGGCATGTTGTTTTCATTGTTTTGGTTTTTATCGGAACCCGGTTCGGATTCCCCTTCACCGTGAGCCGCGGCGCCGTTTGCCGTCTCAGACTGTGCGCGTGCAGCTTCCTCTTCTGCCTTTTGCTGTGCCAAACGCGCTTCGTTATCGCGGCGGCTCTTTTCGGCCTTTTCGGCAGCAATGGCATCCAAATCCGCTTCGGTAGCACCGTCCTTCATGGCCGCCTCAAACTGGTCGCCGTCCATGCTTTCATGTCCCAGCAAATACTGTGCCACAAAGTGCAATTTATCAATATGCTCGGAAAGAATGTTTTTGGCATCGGCATAACACTCGCCGATAATGCGTTGAATCTCGGCATCAATGGTGGCCGCAGTTTGCTCGGAATAATCCTTGCCCGTACCGTAATCTCTGCCGAGAAATACTTCGGCATGCCCCGAACCGTACAATACGGTTCCAAGCTTATCGCTCATACCGTACTGCATAACCATTCCGCGCGCCAACTTGGTTGCCTGCTGAATATCGCTTGACGCACCGGTGGAAATATCGTCCATAATCAATTCTTCCGCTACACGGCCGCCGAGACTCATGCGAATGTCATCCAACATACCGCACTTGGTTCCGTAGCTTTTATCATCTTCGGGACGGCTGACCGTTACGCCTCCGGCTCTTCCTGCCGGAATAATCGTAATCAATTTTACGGGATCCGTATGCTTGCAGAAATAGGATACAACCGCATGCCCTGCCTCATGATACGCCGTCAGTTTGTTTTCTTTTTCGGTACGCACACGCGTCTTTTTTTGCGGACCGAGAAGCGCTTTCATATATGCTTCTTCAATATCGTCCATACCGATTAAAGACTTGTTTTTCTTTGCAGCCAGCAATGCAGCTTCATTCAGCAAGTTTGCCAAATCCGCGCCGGTAAAACCGACTGTGGACTGCGCCACTTTGCGAAAATCAACGCCGGACTCCAAAGGTTTGTTACGGGCATGTACCTTTAAAATCTCTTCTCTGCCCTTAATATCGGGATAATTAACCGTAATTTGACGGTCAAAACGTCCCGGACGAAGCAATGCCGGATCCAAAATATCCGGACG
>CAYYCU010000145.1:2131-3998 GCA_964470415.1 uncultured Ruminococcus sp. | reverse complement strand
TATGCAAGCACCCGCATGCCAAAGCCGCGGCAAATTTTGACGAATACCTGTCCGATTCTTCCGGTTCCGACAACGCCAACGGTTTTTCCGTGCAAATCGAATCCGGTTAGGTCATTGAGACTGAAATTAAAACTTTTGGTGCGGACATATGCCTTATGAATGCGGCGAACCGAGGTGAGAAGCATTGCCATGGCATGCTCCGCTACGGCATAGGGAGAGTAAGCGGGAACGCGCAAAATATGAATTCCTTTTTGGGCGGCGGCGCAAAGGTCCACATTGTTAAAGCCGGCACAGCGAAGTGCAATCATGTGAATGCCGTATGCGGCAAGCCGGTCAATTACGGCGGCATTGACGGTGTCGTTTACAAATATGCAAACGCCATCGTAGCCGTTTGCCAATCCGACCGTGTCCTCATTCAGTTTTGTTTCAAAAAATTTGACGGTTATATCCGCATGTCGGATAGCGCGCTCAAATGATGCGCGGTCATAAGCTTTGGTGTCAAAGAATGCAATCTTCATAAAAATCTCCGTTCATTTTTTTGTATTTTACCCACAAATATTTCTTTTTATGTTTTGAAACTGACAAATCGAAGCTTTGACAGTATATAAACATATACTGCCGTCCGCCGTGTTTATTGACGGCTTTGCTAAAATGCTTGCGTAAGCACAAATTTTTTGTTATACAACAAGAGCGGGCAAGAATAAAAGAAGAAACGCTTTTATTCTTGCCCGCTCTTTTACAAAAGTCTGCGAGATGCAAAGACTGTCGGAATTATTCAATTGTATCGTCCGTGCTGTCCGGTTCTGCAAAAAGCATGGGATTTTCGGATACCGGTTTGGTTGGAGACCAAGCCTGTCCGAATTCTACGTCTCGGAAGAGCGCGGCAAGTCCTGTAATTTGCTTGAGGCGCAAGAGTTCATCTTTTTCCATACCGAGGTGTTTGCAAATCCAAGAATCGCTGCGTCCGATGTCGTGTAAATCACGGATGATATTGCTCATCAAATCCACATCGTGCGAGCCGCGCGCACGGTTATGGCGAATGGTACTTGCCATACGGTTTGAAATGGGTTTGTCAATAATAGAGACGGGAAGCATGCCGCCCTCACGTTCGTAAATATCGGGATAATCCTTCATGACGCGGTAACGGTGAAAGCCGTCCACAATGATGTAGAGGTCACGTTCTTTGTCGTGATAGCAAACGATGGGCATTGTATAGCCGTCCTCGCGAATGCTGTCGTAAAGCAGTTTAATTTCGGGCGGTGCCATTACATTCGGGTTATAATCGTTCGGGGCGATTTTTTCAATCGGAACGGAAATAATATTATATACCGGACTTTGAAATCGATTACTCATAAATCATTTCTCCATATTGCTTTTTTATTAATCTGATACGGCTTTGCTCTTCTCTTGTAAGACCAAACCCCATAAAGCGGCACAGGTGGTCGTTTTTTAAGATGCAATAGCACATACGCTTCCAGCTGGGAATATCTTTTGAGGAAAGAATATCATCGGTATCATCGGGAATTTTATCCAGAAAAATGATACGCGATTTCTTTTCCAGTGTATAGCTGGAAAAGCCGTTGCGGCTGATGTTGTAGCCGCGCATTTCCAACTCTTGAATGACTTCTTCCGAAAGTCCGCCGCCTATTTTATGCCAAAACTCAATGGAAGTATTGAATTTTCTGATATAATTATTGCGCAACCGTGTGGGTAGGGTATCCAAAAGGAATTTCGTATAGGACTCCCATGTGTGTCCCTCCGGCAATGTGATGTTTCGGTATCCGATGGCTTTGGTTTTGCCGTAAATGGCGGCAAAGTTGGCGCCCTGTACTCTGCCAATCAAGCGAGCCCAAATTTGCGGATCAAT
>CAYYCU010000145.1:0-2031 GCA_964470415.1 uncultured Ruminococcus sp. | reverse complement strand
TGGCGGTTATATAAAAATCCGTTGCCACGCACCAGCGATTCATCTGCACGCATGCCCAACAGGCACGCGGTTTTGCGGTTTCCGTGCTGTTCTTTATAATATCGGCAAAATTGTTTTGCCAAATCTTCTTGGTGCATGCGGTAATGATAATGCGTAAAGGGATTATCCAAATTGATGATATAGGGCGCTTTTGGCATGGGCCGTACCCAAGCCTCTTTTTTGGTATCGTCCCACGGATACCAGTACATTTCATAGTTGCTCACTGCGGTACGGGTTGCCATGGGGAGGCACACCCAGTAAAGCTCAACATTCGGTTCGTTTTGCAAGCGCTCAAAGGTACGGGTAATAAACTCGGTGGTCAGGGTGTACTGTGCCTCAAAATCTTGGTGGAATACACCGATTACGCGGTCGGGACAATGCTCACGGCGGTAATCCAACAGCATATTCAACAACAGCGTGCTGTCTTTTCCGCCGCTAAAGGAGACAAAAATATTATCAAATTCTTGGAATAAAAATTCAATGCGCTTCAAAAAAGCCTCATATACATTGTCCTGCAAAAATTGCTTTTTCACAACGGCAAAATCCTTTCTTTATTTTTTAGATGTTCCGTATAGGGTTCGGTGAACCGTTTGATTCCGGATTCAAAACAGCGTGCCGATTGGCGTGACATCAATGATGATACCGACAGCGGCACCGATGCACCAAAGAATGGCGAGGATGCGAACCGAATCCCGAACCGGACGGTTGTTGCGAAACAAAACGGCAAGACCGATACCGGCATTGACCAAAAGTCCGGAGAGCATGGCACCGATACTGATGATGCCATCGAGATACAGCTCGGTCAAAACCACGGAGGAGGCGCAGTTGGGAATGAGACCAATGACGGCTGCCAGTAAATTGGCGGCAATCGGGCGGTTAAGAATCAGTGTTGCCAGCTTTTCTTCTCCAATGCCGAGAATGATGCAGTTCATCAAAAAGGTGAACAGCAAAATGAACAGCGCAATGTGTACGGTATGTCGAAGCGCCGAGAGAACAAAGTGCTCGCCGCAATGGCAATGCTCTCTTTCACAAAGTTCTTCAATTTGCGGCGTTTGAGACACGCCGTGCTTACGGCGAAACAGACGGCAAAGCAAATCAATGCAAAAACCGGCGGCAATGCCGACCGCAAGCTTGACTCCAAGCACTTTTAAGATAAAGGGGAGCGGCGTTTGATTGGAAATAAGAATGGGGAGCATTTCGTCCGAGGTGGAAAGATATACGGCAATCAGCGTTCCGAGCGTAATAATGCGGCCGGCGTAAAGTCCGGAAGCCGCCGCGGAGAAGCCGCATTGCGGTACAATGCCGAATGCACCGCCAACGAGCGGTCCGATTTTACCGGAGCTGCGCAACCAGTTTTCTGCTGCGTTGCCGGATTTATGCTCCAAAAACTCCATTAAAAGATAGGTCAAAAACAGAAATGGCAAAAGTTTTGCCGTATCCAACAGCGTGTCGGATAAAATTTCGGGAAGCTGTTCAAGCAAGTGCGCCATGTTTTTTCGGTTCCTTTCGCAATTGGCGGCAATCGGCGCAAACGCCGTATAGGATGGATTGTCCGCAATCTACCCAAAAGCCGTGCTCTTTTTGCAAATGTGCGGTAAAATGTGCGGAATCGGAGCATTCCAAATGATGAAGTTTGCCGCAAATCAGACATTTTATATGAAAATGCTGACGGCAATTACAGTGCTCGCCCACATATTGATAAACATTGCAATTCCGCTCCTCGCTGTGAAATTTGCGCACGATTTCCGCTTGGCATAAATCGGTTAAATACCGATAAACGCTACTGATTGCACGCATGTTGTTTTGATTTACCGCCAAACACAGCTCCTCGGCAGTAAACTGCCTGTCCGGATTTTGGCATAAAAAATCAACCAAGGCCTTTTTTCCGCTTGTATTGTAAGTTCTTTTTGCTATCATTCGTAAACGCCCTTTCAAGAACAATTGGGAACGGTTCTTAAATTATACCATATCCTTTGGCACTTGTCAAGAAAT
>CAYYCU010000144.1:0-4026 GCA_964470415.1 uncultured Ruminococcus sp. | reverse complement strand
AAGTACATTTTTATGCTCTTTTTTATAATAAAAATACAATAATTTCATAATAAAGACACAATAATTGAAAAATATTGGAAATTATTTATCTACAACGCACAACAAACTATATTTTTGAAATGAAAATGCAATAATTTTTAAAAAAATATTGACAAATGTTTGTTCAAGTGATATAATAAACTAAATTTTTTCAATAAATGATAAAGATACAAAGTTGACGGTGTTTCAATTTTTTTGAAAAAAATTATTGACAATTGCGCCATATTGCTGTATAATTAATAAATAAATTATTTAACTAAAATGGCTAATTAGTACCTTCTTGCTTCTTGCGGTTTTGTACTTTATGACGCAAATTGTTTGATTGCAATGTGATTTGTATCAAGATTGATTTACCGAAGTCGGTATTCTTCAAGCAATGGCGCACAGGGAAGGCATCGGAACGGCGTACAGCGACTTCACCGGCGGCACTGGGAGCCGATTTTGGCAATGAGCTGCCGTAATGTTGGAAGCTTCGGCGCGGAAAGCTTGATATCCTGGGAGGTAGTATATGAATTTTAAGGCGTTTGAAAACAGAATTTGGCTTGCTACGGCAACAAAGCATGAAGACGAAATAAAATATATACAAGAAGCCTTTGATACGAATTGGATTACGACAGAGGGTGCCAATATTGTTGCAATTGAACGCCAAGTAAGTAAAAAGCTGGGATGCAAATATGCGGTTTCGCTATCCAGTTGTACGGCGGCAATTCACCTTGCGGTAAAGCTCGCGGGTGTAAAGGCCGGCGATACGGTCTTTTGCACCGATATGACTTTCAGTGCAACCGTGAACGCCGTTGCTTATGAAGGCGCCGTACCGGTTTTCATTGACACAGAGTACGATACTTGGAATATGGATCCCGTGGCTTTGAAAAAAGCGTTTGAGCTTTATCCCAACACCAAAGTGATTTTGGCGGTTAACCTTTACGGAACACCCGCAAAGTATGAGGAAATTTGTGCGATTGCAGAAAAACACGGTGCAATCATTATTGAAGATGCTGCGGAATCTTTTGGTGCAAGCTATAAAGGAAAACAGACAGGAACGTTTGGTTTGTATAATGCAATTTCTTTTAACGGTAATAAAATTATCACCGGATCTGCCGGAGGAATGCTTTTGACCAATGACTTGTTCGCAGCCAATAAAGCCCGCAAGTGGTCAACGCAGAGCCGAGAAGATGCTCCGTGGTATCAGCACGAAGAAATCGGTTATAACTACCGCATGAGCAATATCGTTGCCGGTGTTGTTCGCGGTCAGCTTCCGCATCTTGAGGAACACATCAAGAAGAAAAAGGCCATTTACGAAAGATATAAAAAGGGATTCAAAAATTTACCTGTAACAATGAATCCTTTTATTCCCGAAATTATGGAACCGAATTTCTGGCTGTCTTGTATGCTGATTGACAAGGATGCCATGTGCAAGCAGGTTCGAAACGATCATGATTATTACTATATTTCCGAGCCGGGTAAGACTTGTCCCGATGAAATTCTTGATACACTTGAAAAATACAATGTGCAAGGCAGACCTATTTGGAAGCCGATGCACATGCAACCGCTTTATAAAATGCATGGGTTCGTGACAAGAGAAGGGAACGTTCGCGGCGGAACAAATGCATACATAAAAGGAATTGACGTTGGGGCAGATATTTTTCAAAGAGGTCTTTGCTTGCCAAGTGACATAAAAATGACGGCAGAGGAGCAGGACGGCGTAATTGAGATAATTAGAAGCTGTTTTGAATGAGGTTGTGAGTATGGCAAAAAAACGGAAGAAAGGCTTTTATGAGAAATACATAAAAGTTCCGCAAGATGTTTTTCTTGCATCCATTGCACTGATCGTAATGAGTCCGCTTCTGCTGGTTGTAGCCGGTTTGGTTCGTATAAAACTCGGCTCGCCCGTGATTTTTAAGCAGGAAAGAGCGGGGAAATACGGCAAACCATACTATATGTACAAATTTCGCTCTATGTCGGACGCACGGGACGCGAACGGAAAATTATTTTCGGATGAACAACGCCTTGGAAAATTTGGCAAGTTGCTTCGCAGTACATCCCTCGATGAGCTTCCTTCCCTCTGGAATGTTATATGCGGCAAGGTTGCGTTAGTTGGACCGAGAAGTCTTTACCTTCGTTATAACGATAGATATAATGAGCAGCAGGCTCGCAGACTTGAGGTGCGCCCCGGTATTACCGGACTTGCGCAGGTTAATGGCAGAAATGCAATAAGCTGGGAAAAGAAATTTGAATATGATGTTCAGTATGTAGATCATATTACTTTTCTTGGCGATTGGAAGATTATGTTCAAGACGGTGGGAAAGGTCTTTAAGCGTGAGGGTATCACTTCTGCTACATCGGTAACAATGGAAGAGTTTATGGGAAGTGAAGCGGAGAAGGTTGTGCATGAATAGATTGATTATTATCGGTGCAGGCGGTCACGGAAAGGTGATTGCAGATACTGCTCTGAAAAACGGATATGAAAAAATTTGTTTCATTGATGATAACCTGAAAGGTGATGTAATGGGAGTCCCTGTCATTGGAACAAGTGCTGATATTGAGTATTTGAATGACGGCAACACAGATTTTATCATCGGCGTTGGCAACAATGCTACTCGTAAAGAGATTGCTGAAAAATATCAAGTAAATTGGGCATCTTTAGTTCATCCATCGGCACAGATTGCGTCCGATGTAAAAATCGGAAAAGGCTCTGTCATCATGGCAAACGCGGTTATCAATGTTTGTGCTACAATCGGAGAACATTGCATTGTGAATACCGGTGCGATAGTTGAGCACGACAATGTGATTGAGAATTACGTGCATCTGTCCCCGAATACAACGCTCGGCGGTACGGTACATATTGGGGCACTGACTCATGTGGGAATCGGGGCAATTGTGAAGAACAATGTAAAAGTATGCTTCGATTGCGTCATAGGCGCCGGGGCTGTCGTAGTGAAAGATATTGAGCAAAGCGGAACATATATAGGCGTTCCGGCAAAGAAAAAAACATGAAGATTTTATACGTAACAACAATTTCGCTTACGATGAACAGCTTTTTCAAGCCACATATTGCAATGTTAGTCGAAGAAGGAAATCAGGTTGAAATTGCCTGTAACAAGAAAGATTTACCACTGGATTCAATATATGAGGAACTTGGCTGTAAGTCGTATCAAATAGATTTTTCCAGATCACCACTGTCGCCGGATAATGTGAAGGCATATAGACAGTTGAAAGAGGTTGTAGAAAAAGGAAAATATGATATCGTCCATTGTCATACACCCAATGCATCGGTGATCACCCGTCTGGTATGTCGAAAGTTTCGAAAGAAGGACGGACTGAAAGTTTTTTACACTGCCCACGGATTTCACTTCTATAAAGGTGTACCGCTGAAAAACTGGCTTTTATACTATCCAATTGAAAAGTTTTGTTCCCGATTTACGGATAAATTGATTACCATCAATCAAGAAGATTACGCACTGGCACAAAAGAAGTTCAAGGCAAAGGAAGTTTACTATGTGCCGGGGGTTGGTGTGGATTTGTCAAGATTTCAGAATGTGCAGGTGGATAGGAACGCAAAAAGGCAGGAGATCGGTGTGCCGGAAGACTGTTTTTTGTTGCTGTCCGTTGGAGAGCTGAATGAAAACAAAAATCATCAGATCGTGATTCGGGCATTGGCGCAACTGAATGACCGCAATATTCACTATGTCATTGCCGGTGTTGGTGATAAAAAAGATTATTTGCTCAAGTTATCTGAAGACCTTGGCGTTTCTTCGCATGTCCATCTGTTGGGCTATCGGACAGATGTGGCACAGCTTTATAGGGTGGCGGATATTTATGTGTTGCCTTCTGTCAGAGAGGGATTAAATATGTCCGTTATGGAAGCCATGGCAAGTGGATTGCCTGTGGTGTGTAGCCGGATTAGGGGAAATACGGATTTTGTAAATGAGACTGGCGGAGCTTTATTTGATCCTCATAGTGTAACGGAGTGTCGAGAAGCGATTAAAA
>CAYYCU010000143.1:0-4084 GCA_964470415.1 uncultured Ruminococcus sp. | reverse complement strand
TTGCCGCAACATACACAAACATCCGAAAGGTGTTCCTCGTAAAAGGGGATACAACGTGATTTGACGCCGCCGGTTTCATCTTTGAGCTGTTCTTCGCAGGCGGTATCGCCGCACCACATTGCCTTGATATAGCCCGATTGATTGGCGGCAATCTCCAAAAATTCCTCATGCGAGCTTGCGGTATAGGTACGGTTTGTACGGTTCTCCAGCGCCCGGTTATACAGCTCGGTGTGAACCTTGTCCAGCGCTTTTTCGATTTCTTCGGCAAGATTATCTAAAGAAACCACATTTTTTTCACGCGTGACGCGGCTGACCAGTACGCAGGAATTGTTTTCAATGTCGCGAGGACCGATTTCCAGACGGAGCGGAACGCCTTTCATCTCATATTGGCTGAATTTCCAGCCCGTGGAGTTGTCGCTGTCGTCCAGTTTTACACGGAATTGTTTGGAAAGCTGCGCCTTTATTTCGGCCGCTTTTTCCAACACGCCTTCCTTATGCTGTGCAACGGGAATGATGACGAGCTGGATAGGTGCGATTTTAGGCGGCAGAATTAAGCCGTTGTCGTCACCGTGTGTCATAATAATGGCACCGATCATACGCGTAGAAACACCCCAAGAGGTTTGGTGCGGATATTTTTGCGTATTGTCGCGCGCGGTGAACATAATGTCAAATGCTTTTGCAAAACCGTCTCCGAAATAATGGGAAGTTCCGCCCTGCAATGCCACGCCGTTGTGCATCATCGGTTCAATGGTATAGGTTTCTTCCGCGCCCGCAAATTTTTCTTTTTCGGTTTTGCGTCCCGTGTAAGCGGGAATTGCCAAGGATTCGGAATAAAAATCTTCGTACACCTTCAGCATTTGCAGCGTTTCTTTTCTTGCTTCCTCTTCGGTTTCGTGCAGGGTGTGTCCCTCTTGCCACAAAAATTCAGAGGTGCGGAGGAAGGGACGCGTGGTCTTTTCCCAACGTACAACATTGCACCATTGGTTGTAGAGCTTTGGAAGATCGCGGTAAGATTGGACAACATTGCGAAAATGCTCACAGAAAAGCGTTTCGGAAGTCGGACGTACAATCAAGCGCTCATTTAAGGTGGAACCGCCTCCAACCGTTACAATGGCGCATTCGGGCGCAAAGCCCTCCACGTGGTCTTTTTCTTTTTGCAGCAAGCTTTCGGGAATGAACAGCGGCATGTAAACATTTTCGTGTCCCAACGCCTTAAAGCGCGCGTCCAAATCTTTTTGGATATTTTCCCAAATGGCATAGCCGTAGGGGCGTATTACCATACAGCCTTTCACGCCGGAATAATCTGCCAATTCGGCTTTTTTTACCACATCGGTGTACCATTGTGCAAAATCAACGTCCATGGACGTAATTTGCTCTACCATTTTTGCATTGTTCTTTGCCATAACAAACCTTTCTCTTTTTGAAAAAAAGCTTTTCCGCAAAGTGTTTCGTATTTTGCGGAATGATGTCGCATAAAAGCATTTTTTTGTTTCATAATAATAATTATAACGCAACACATGCAAAATGTCAAGATGTTTTGAAAAGAAAAGCAGGTTGGAGAACGGGAGAAGTGTCGTACATTTATTTATGCGGAGTTCGAATTGATAAACTGACTGCAAAAGAAGCGGTAGAGCGCGCATTGTATGGTGAAGAACGCCCCTGCTGGGTTGTCACGCCCAATGCCGTTATGTTGGATGCATGCAACCGAAATGCGAAAAATGCGGAGCTTTTGAATCATGCGTCTTTATCTGTTGCCGATGGCATCGGTGTCACGATTGCGGCAAGACGGCAGGGAACGCCTCTTGCGGAGCGAATTGCCGGAATTGCATTTGGAGAGGCGCTTATGGAACGCGCCGCCAAAGAAGGCTTACGCCTGTTTTTACTTGGCGGAAGGGCAGGGGTTGCCGAGCGTGCCGCCAAACGCTTGCGCAAACGGTACGATGGACTGAATATTTGCGGGGTACACGATGGCTACTTTCCGAAAAGCGGAGAGGACGACAGGCGCGTATCAGCCCTGATTTGCGCTTGCCGTCCCGATATTCTGTTTGTTTGTTTTGGATTCCCTTTGCAGGAACGCTGGATTTTTGAACATTTGTCTCTCTTTCCCTCGGTTCGTGCAATTGCCGGACTCGGAGGAGCTTTGGATGTTTGGTCCGGCAATCTTCGCCGTGCCCCCAAAAGTGTTTCCGATATGGGAATGGAATGGGCATGGCGCATTCTTCGGGAACCGAGGCGGCTGAAAAACTTGCCTGCCTTGTGCCGCGTTTGGCTATTCAGAGGTTGATTGCTTCAACACCCTCCGATTTTTTCCGCGATTCGCTTGAACGGCGGTATTTTTAAAATGAAAAACAAAACCGCGGCGCCGCCGGCATTGAGAATGAGATCGTCAATGTCGCAAGAGCCTACCATAAAGCAAAATTGCATCGTTTCGATGAGCGTTACCAAAAGCAACATTGTCGGAACAAAGCAATACCATTTTTTCTGCTTTGGAAAAAACAGGGGCAGAAAGAACGCAAACGGCATAAATGCGCAAAGATTGCCCACTAAATTGAGAAGAATATGGGAGGCGTTGAGGTAGCCCTTAAAAAAACCTTTGATGTAAACTTCGTAAATGCTTCGAAACGGACGGAGATTGACAAAATGTTGGAGGTAATAGCTACGTTGGTCCCCCTCCGTTTGATAAACCGAGCCGCGCCCTCTCCCAAGCGTTGGATCAATCAATGTAAATGTCAAAATCAAATAAAGATACAACAAAAAGAATAACAGCATCAAGCGTTTCAATATACAACGGTTTCCCGTGCGTTGCGCACACAGCAAGCCGCCAAGATAAAACAGCGCACAGGTAACGGTCAGCAAAAGAATGCGGTATAGAATGGTGAAGTAGGTGCTTCCGCCGTGCAAATGATTTTGAATTTCCTCTGCGGCAAACAGAGCCAAAAGGCAGGACGATACCGACAAAATCCAAAAATCGGCAGCTTTTGGATTCAAAAAATTTCGTTTCATCCAAATTCCTCCTTTTGCGGAATGTTTTTGCAAAGCAAAATATGCTTTCCATGCTGGGGTGTACGGTCAAAAAATAAGTGAATCTTATATATTGGGGTATCTTTTGTCATACGTTTTTTATCCGTTGTTTTTTCTGCATGAGGCTTTACAAAAAGGGTAAAAAATGATATAATGTTTGTATACAAGATGCGGCTTCGCTTTGTATGGTATAGAGTGATATATCTGACGATAGAAATAAAAGAGGAAAAAGCAAGTGACAACACTTATTTTTGTACGGCACGGACAAAGTGTCAGCAATTTGGAAATGCGTTTTACGGGACAGAAGGAAACGCTTTTGACAGAACTCGGACATGCACAGGCACAGGCAACCGCCCGTTTTTTGGAGCGCTATCCGATTGACAAAATCTATTCCAGCGACTTGTCGCGTGCAATGCAAACTGCGGAATATACCGCCGCCGCCAAGGGCATGCCCATTATACCGAGCAAAGCGTTTCGTGAAATCAATGCGGGACTTTGGGAGGGACTGCATTATGAGGACTTGAAGGTGCGGTTTCCGGAGAGCTATTCCCGTTGGTTACAGGACATCGGACGCGCCCATGCCGATGGAGGGGAAAGCGTTTTGGAACTTGCCGCCCGTGTTTATGCGGAAACAGATCGGATTTTGTCTGAAAACCAAGACAAATGTGTGGCGATTTTTACCCATGCAACTCCGGTGCGTATGATGGGGTGCCGCTGGTTTGGAATCGCACCCGAAGATGCCGCAC
The DNA here is from genome assembly GCA_964470415.1 of uncultured Ruminococcus sp. GTDB lineage: Bacteria > Bacillota > Clostridia > Oscillospirales > CAG-272 > UMGS1865. Next base: position 317 of record CAYYCU010000143.1, on the reverse strand, counting down.
AGGTCAAGTTTTGCAGCAATGCATCTGTCTCGGTTGCAGAGTATGCAAACAACGGTTCGTTTCATTTGGTATATTACGGTTACGATGGACATCAAGGCAAAAACACGACCGCCCTGCCAAAAGGACTGGCATAAGCGGAGAAACCGGCGTTCTGCTTTTGCCGATGCGCATCGAACTTGCGTGAAAATACGGTTATAAAAAACGCACTTTTGCTTTTTACAAAAGTGCGTTTTTGTGGTGCCGGTGGTCGGGGTCGAACCGACACGGTATCGCTACCACTGGATTTTGAGTCCAGCACGTCTGCCAATTCCATCACA
>CAYYCU010000142.1:0-4160 GCA_964470415.1 uncultured Ruminococcus sp. | reverse complement strand
GGCACGGTTGCACCGGATTTGGTTGCCGCCGCGGTTGCGGCAAAGGAGGAATATCCGTTGCCGTGTGTGATTGTGGATATGGGAACCGCCACCACGCTGACCGTTGTAGACGAAAAGGCGCGTTATATCGGCGGGGCGATTTTGCCGGGTGTCGGCATTTCTTTAAATGCACTTACCGAGGGCACGGCGCTTTTGCCGCGCATTGAAATCTTGCCGCCGCAAAAAGCGATTGCCGTCAATACGGTGGACAGCATGAAGGCGGGTATTGTTTACGGAACGGCGGGCGCGATAGACGGTTTGTTGGATTGCTTTGCGCGGGAGCTTGAAAAAGAGCCTGCCGCAATTGTCGCAACGGGCGGTATGAGCCGGCTGATTTGTCCGTATTGCCGTCACGGAATGACGCCGGACGATACCCTCCTTTTAAAGGGGCTTACGTTGATTTGGAAAAAGAACCAAAGGTAAAATCGAATAAAAAGGCAATAATGCGGGGGCTTGTGCATACGGTGCGGTATGCGCAAGCCCCCGCTGTTTGGGCGGACAAATATATTACCGTTTCTTTCGAATTGCACAAACCGCAAAGCCCGTAATGGCAACGGTTGCGGGAAGTATCAAAACAAGGACGGTTCCCCACAGCAAAAACGAGGAGGTTGTTACGTTTAGCGCGGTTGAGGAAATCGCGGCGGAATCAATCGAAATGGAGTTGTCCGATGTGCCGGAGAGATAATTGAGGGAAGAAAGAACAAAATCAAAGTTTGCGCTCTGTGACAATGCATTGGTGGAAAAGGTCAGGGCATCGGCGGAGGAAACCCATACAATTTGGGTGCTTCCCTTTTCGGCAACGGCGCCAACGGTGTAGCGGTTGCCTTCCTCCGTTTCGTTCCATTTCTCATTTTCTTGATCGAGCACGATGAGCTTGGCGTCTTCCGAGGAATAAAGCAATGCCGTTTGTGTAACGTCTGCGGTTTCTTTGAGAGAAATGGCATGTGCGTAATAAGTGACAAACAGCTCTCCGTTCATGCCCTGCGTAATGGGGTGACGCGAGGAGGTGTGGGTGTAAAATACGTATTGGGAACTGTCGTTGAACAGGTAGGAGGCGTCTGTTTCCGTGACGATGTTGAGCGAATTTTCAAACGACAGTCCGTATTCCGATAACACACGGTTCAAGTTCAGCGGGATTGTCAACTTGCCGTTGGCGTCCTCTATTGCATAAAACGTGGTTAAAAACAGCTTTCCGCCGTTTGCAAGGTAAGCGGATAATGCTTCCGCCTCTGCGTCCGAGAGGTCCTCCGTTGGCGTATGGATGATGAGCAATTGACATGCACCGTCCAGCGCTTCCAGTGAGGATAACGTGCGAATTTGATACCCTGTTTGCAAAATTCTGCTTTCCAGCGCGCTGTCCAAGGACATGGTTTCGTTTCCGACAAGAAAATATGCAACGGGAACCGTTTCCAGCGTGACAAAATTGAGCGCGTTGGTGATGCGGGATTCTCCGTCGAAATATGCTGTGGTGGAGCCGGCGTAGTTATAAAGCACGTATCCGTAATAATATGCCTCGGACGAGCTGTCTGTACCCGATACGTATGCATTGATGTATGCGGTATATTGCTCCGGCGTCAGCGAAACCCCAAGCTCGGAGTTGTAATAGTAATAAAGATTGCTGTTTTCAATCAGACGTGCGCGCTTTTGGCTTTTTACCAACAGGCTCATGCTTTCGGGCGCTTCCTCCAATCCCATTTCCAGAAGTCGGTCGGCAGAGACGGAGGATGTGTCCACCACCTCGGTTTTGATGTGGCTGCAGGCATCTTCGTATTGAAGCAAAAAGCTGTAAATGTCGCCGTCAACATTCGCTTTTCCGCCCTCGCACAGCAGATAAAGCGTGATGTCCTCCTGCATTTCGTTTAGCCAGTCACGCGTTTTTGCCGATAAGCGAAAGGTTTGTGAGCCGGTGACGTCCGGATTGGAAAGGCTGTACGGCAAAAGACCGGTCAAGGCGTTGCATCCAATGCAAACCGCCAACGCCAAAAGCGTGAGCGCCGCAAAGCGTAAATTTACCCGTGCGGCACGGGTTTTTCCCAAAAAGTGCATACCTGTGTTTGCTTTTTTCATAACGCGCCTCCTTTCAAGCCAGGCGGCGTTTTTCTGCCAGGCGTACCGTTACAAACAGGAAAAACGCGGTAAAGGTGAGATAAAAAACAATGCCGGGAATATCCAAATGCCCGTAAGTAAAGCCGGAAAAACGCGAAAAAAGATTGAGGGATGTCACGGCGTTCGGAATCAACGAGACAAATCGGTCGGCACAAAAGAAATACGCCGCAACGGGGGGAATACACAACCCCGCGGCACTCAACAGGCCGAGCGTCAAATTTTTGGAGGCACGCCATAGCACGCCCCCCGCGCAGAGCGCCAATAAGAGACATCCGACAAAAGAAAAAATTGCCGATGTCGGAAGCAGCGCCGCAAGGCTGTTGCCGAAATAAAAAAGCAAAAGAACTGCCATACACAGCACGGCGCCGAGGAGCGGATGCTCTGTAAGAGAGGAAAGAAAGAGACATAGCGATAGCAGTGCGGCGAACAGAAGCACATAGCCGAGCCATGCGGTGTATGCCGCCGGCAGAGAGACATTGCCCATGCCCGAAAGCAGGAGCGGATAAAGCGCGGAAACTGCCGTGGGAATCAAAAAGAGCGAGAAAAGTGCGGCAAATTTGCCGAGGACAATTTCACGGCAGGAGAGCGGAAGCGAGGAAAGCAGAATGTCGGTACGGTTGTGCCGTTCTTCTGCGGTTGCCCGTGCGGCAAGAAACGGGATGAGGATGATGAAAACCCATTGCATGGCGTTCAGCGGTAGCGAAAAGTCGGCGTAGCCGTACAGCAATTGAAAAACGGCAACAAACAATCCCATAAAAAAGAGCAGGATTGCCGTAACGGCATATCCGAACGCGCCGGAAAAATAAACCTTCAGTTCTTTTCTGTAAATGGCGGACATGTCAGCGTTTTTCCTCCTTTTCGGTGTCAATCAATTCATATTCTCCATCGCGTTCCGGCTCTTCACGGAGGGATTGACGCCGTTTGGAATCTCTTTTTGCAGCCGGCGTCCCATCGTTTTGCGTCAGCGACAGAAAAACGCTTTCCAGCGTTGCTTCTTCGCGTTCCATCGAGAGCACGGCATAACGGCGGTCTGCCATGGAGAAAAAGATGCGGTCGCGGAGCTTGTCATCGTCTGCGGCGGCGGTTAGGGTAAGCGTTACAACGCCCGCTTCTTCCGATTTTTCTTTGCCGCAATGCCGAATGGATTCGATTGCCGTCAAGGCTTCCAACACGCCCCCTTCGTCTCCGCGCACCGAAAGCTTTATCCGTACGGTACCGTTGTTTTGCGTTTGCAGTTCCGCCGGCGGTGCGTTTGCCACCAGTTTCCCGTTGGAAAGAATGAACACGTGGTCGCATGTTTCGCTGATTTCGGCAAGAATATGGCTACTGATAAGCACGGTTTTTTGCAGTTCTCCCAATTGGCGTATCAGCGCGCGGATTTCGGTCAGCTGCCGCGGATCCAATCCAACGGTCGGTTCGTCCAAAATGATAATATCGGGGGAACCGATCAGCGCTTGCGCAATTCCCACGCGTTGTTTGTATCCCTTGGAGAGATTTTTGATGAGACTGTTCTTTCTGTCGTCAATCAGCGTCAGTTCCATTGCTTCGCGGATTTGCCGTAGGCCGCGCTCGTACGAGAGACCTTTTGCATCCGCCACAAAGCGCAGGTATTCTGCCGGTGTCAGTTCTCCGTAGAGAGGCGGAATTTCGGGCAGATAGCCAATGCATTGCTTTGCCTTCAGCGGTTCGCGCAAAAGATCAAAGCCGTTGATGTTGATGCTTCCGGACGTGGGCGGCAAAGCACCTGCGAGCATATTCAGTGTGGTTGATTTTCCCGCACCGTTCGGTCCGAGAAACCCGTAAATTTTTCCGTTGTAAATTTTAAAATTCAAATGATCAACGGCTGTAACGCTTCCGTATTGCTTTGTCAGCTCTTTTACTTCAATCAAACCGCTTCTTCCCCTTTCGTTTTTTACGAATGTTTCATTTTTTACGAATCCGATTATCATAATTATAAGTTTAAATGCCGTATGTGTCAAGAGGTTGACCGTTTTTTGAATGTTTTTTGTAAACTC
>CAYYCU010000141.1:0-4165 GCA_964470415.1 uncultured Ruminococcus sp. | reverse complement strand
CTGTTTTCCTCATATGCCGCTTCATCGAAATAAGGATTGATGTAAAGACGCTGCGAAAAAACAATTAAGGTATCTTCCGGTAAAACCTTCAAGGCATCGTATTGCCGATAAAGTGCGGTATCGGAGAGATAAAAAGCATATTCATCGTATGCGCCGTCCGGCACCTGTTCAAAAAGCTCGGCAAGCGGAACCGCCAGCTTTTTCAAATTTTGATTTTCGTACACCGTCTCATTGACCAGCCAAATACAGCTTTCGCCCGCCATAATATAAGTTCCAAACAAGTCCAAATTGTTTTTGGAAACCTGGTTCATATTTTCATACGTCATAACGGAAAAATTGCCGTCATCATCGGTAGAAAGTTTTCTCATTTCGTCTTCACTGTACACAGAAAAATCATTGAGCAGTACAGAAAGCCGGCTGCCGTCTTCTTTTTCGGGAGATATCATTTCAAAAACCGCAGCAATGTTCTCTTTTTGCGCATCGTTTAAAGTATAGCCGCCGGCAAATACAATTTTGATGTCCCCTGTCTCGGTTGTAGAGCATTGCACAAAGCATACGACTCCGACAAATACAAAAAAAGCAACTACAATAACCGCCCATTTATGATGATACCAAAAGTTATCCAACCACCGGATAAACCGGTTATTTACGGTGATTTTTCCGGATGTTTCAAGCTTGTCGTCCTTTTTTTGCTTCTTCTCTTTCAACATAAAAAATCCTTTCTCAAACCGAAAACAACGGAACGCGTGAAAACTTCGCTCCGTTCCGTTGTTGTCAATTTTGAAATTAAGCGTTTGTTCTGGAAACTTCCAGCACTTTCATGGTAACCGTACCGTTTGGCGTTTCAATTGCAATTTCATCTCCTGCGCGCTTGCCCATTAAAGCGGCACCGATTGGAGATTGGTCGGAAATTTTTCCTACCAACGGATCGGACTCATTGGAGCCAACCAAATCAAAAACAGATTCCGCCTGAACGGTTGCATTATAAACCTTTACCTTGGAGCCGAGGCTGACAACGCCCGTATCAATGGTAGATTCGTCCAAAATGACGGCGTTTTCCAACAGCTCTTCCAATTCCTTGATACGCGCTTCATTTTTTGCCTGCTCATTTCTTGCCTCGTCATATTCGGAGTTCTCCGAAAGGTCGCCGAAAGAACGTGCAACCGCAATATCATTCTTAATTTTTTCTCTCTTTTCGTGCTTCAAATAGTGGAGCTCGTCTACCAAATCCTGATAGCCTTTTTGCGTATAAAACATTTGTTTTGCTTTTGACATGATTCTTCTCCTTATGATTTATGAATATAAAAGATTACCGCAGCTGTGCAATTGCCGCAACGAGTTGATTGTCCAGCTCCTGTGGCAAAACATAAATATTATATTGCTTTGCCTCCTCCGAAAGCGCAACTTCGCAGCCTTCGTTGGGCGCAATGCCGATTTCATGATACGTTACCCCGCATTTGGTTACGTATGCATAAGTTGTCATTTTAATATATCCGGAAAACTGTTCGCCAAAGGAAGAAAGCGGCAAATAGCTTTGCATAATGCCTTTTCCAAAAGTGGTTTCACCGACAATGGTTGCAAGACCGTAATCCCGCAAAGTTGCCGTAAAGACCTCGGCTGCACTGGCGGTATTGCCGTTGCACAAAACCGCAATATCCAAATCGGCAAACATTCCGATTTCGTTTTCCGCAACATTGCAGCTTGCATAATCTCCTATATGCGTCATTTTTTCGGCAAAATAAGAACGTGCAACGTTTCCGTCACGGTCAATCGCACTGAGAATCAAATCACCGTCCTGCAAAAAGTAGGTAAGAACCGCTTTGATAGACTGCAAATCTCCACCCGGATTGTTCCGCACATCAAAGACAAAATGCTCGGCTCCGTCAGCCAACAATGCCTGAACCGCTTCCTTAAACTGACGCGGCGTTGTCAAATCAAAAGACGATATTTTCACAATTCCAACGGTAGAATCGGCATTGCTGAAGCAATATGAAACCGAAACCGATTCCAATGCCGCACGCGGAACGGAAAATTCAATGCTGTCGTAATCGGTGCCGTTTTGACGGAATACAACAAACTCGGAAAGCGTGCCGACGGGACCTTTAATCAAAGAAATTGCTTTGGTATATCCAAGCGCACTGACACTTTGATAAACGCCGTCCGCCTTAACCGAATAAATACAGTCGCCCACCTGCAAGCCTTGTGCGCCTGCCGGAGAATCTTGATAAACGGAAATTACCTGAAAGACCTGATATGCAAATCCGTCTACCGTCAAGGTGGTTTGAATGACGCTGACGCCGATTCCCTCGTAATCGCCGGCATTTTCTGCCGTCAACGCGGCGTATTCCTCTTCGGTATAATACTCCGCATAAGCATCTCCGGTTGCCGCCGCATAGGCTTTCAGTACGGCATTTAAAAGTTCTTCATCGGTCTTTTCTCCCGCATAATAAGAATAGCGGTCAAAAAGTTCTGCCAGCAATTCCAATTTTTCAAAATCGGCATCATAAAGGTCGGCGCTGTTTTGCAACGTGTCAATCACCTTTTGCTGCTCCGCAAGCTTTTCGGAATAATAGCTTCGCTTAAAAGCAGAAGTGACGGTATATGTGAAAAGTACGGAAATTGCAGCTACGATGCAGGCAATCGAAATGACAACACCCAACGAAAACCGTTTGGGCGATTTGGGGGCTTTTTTAGGATACGAAATATCGGAATTTGAACTCCACTGTCCCGGAATATAATCTTGATTTTTATTTTCCATTTAAAATTAAAATCCTTTCCACCAACGCTTATTTTTTGTTGTGCGTTCTCTTTATTTTATGGACGGTGAAGAAAAGTTATTCAATCCGGTTCATTAAAAACAGGACAGAAGCGAAATGCAACTGCGGCTTTTGCCGTTTTACATTTCGCTTGCTGTCATATTCACAATCAGAATTTAATCGGCTTGGAGTTCAAATATTTTCTAACCATCAAAGCAACCTTAAAGGTGATGGCATGTTCAAACTCGCGCAAATCCAGTCCGGTCAACTTACGAATCTTCTCCAAACGGTAAACCAATGTGTTTCTATGTACAAAAAGTTTTCTCGAAGTTTCGGAAACATTCAAATTGTTCTCAAAGAAGCACTGAATGGTCATTAGGGTTTCGCGGTCAAGCGATTCCAAGCTTCCCTTCTTAAATACTTCCTGCAAAAACATTTCGCAAAGCGTGGTCGGAAGTTGATAAATCAGGCGGCCGATTCCGAGATTTTCGTAACTGAGAATGCTCTTTTCCGTTTCAAACACCTTTCCGACCTCAAGCGCTACCTGCGCCTCTTTGTAAGCACGCGCCAAATCCTTGATGTTTTCTACAACGGTGGAAATACCGATTGAAACCTTTGTATAGAACTCGGTAGAAAGTGTGTCCGCAATATTGGTTGCAATTTTTTCAATATCCTTGCTGTCGGTTCCGGGCTTAATGTCTTTTACCAACACAATATCATGCTCACCGACGCTGATTACATAATCTTTAGACTTGTCCGGGAACATGTTTTGCAACATTTCAAACGGCATCATATCGGTTTTGCCGTAGAACTTAATTAAAAACACGATACGCATTTCTTCCGTATTGAAATGCAACTCTTTGGATTTAATGTAAATATCGCTGGGTAAAATATTGTCCAAAATAATATTTTTGATAAAAGAGCCTTTATCGTATTTTTCATCGTAAAGGTTTTTAATGTTTCCGAGGGAAATTGCAAGCAGCTTGGACATTTTTTCCGCCATCTTGTCCTCACCCTCTACAAATACAATATAATCCGTTTTGGGGCCGTTCGTCATAGGACGGTAAGTGTAACCGCCGGTCGTAATAACATCGCTGGTATAACTGAGTTCGTCACGTACCCCCTGACGGATTTCTCCGATTTTAACCAACTCCGAGCAGGCAATAATTACGCCGTTTTCATCAATGACTCCGATTACGCGGTCAATGGCATCCTTCATTTGGTGAATTACACCTTGAAACAACCTGTTAGACATACATTTTCTCCTCTGTTCTCTTGTTTTAAAAATCAACTTGTAAAAAACTACTTATATTTTACATCATTTTTTGTGTTTTTTCAATAGGTTTTTCAATATTTTTCATAATTTTTTTAAAAAAATTCATGCATCTTGCATGCCATGTCAAAAAAAC
>CAYYCU010000140.1:0-4167 GCA_964470415.1 uncultured Ruminococcus sp. | reverse complement strand
TTTTTCTTCTTTTTGGGACTTTCTTCGACCAAGTCCTCCAAGCCGGAGAGCTCTGCCGAACGCATCAGACACTTATATCCGACAACCATGGAATCAATGTATCCGAATATGCCGCGAATAATCGGCAAACGGCAAACAGCGGGACGCTTTGCGCCTTTTGTTTCAAATGTCTCCAGCACAATTTCACCTTTGGTGTTGCGCACCGCAAGCGCACTTTTTTGAGGGCCGCGCATCATGATGCCTTCCATTAGGGCTTGACCGCCGATAGAAGTCTTAATGGCGCGCTCCCTTGCATTCAGTTCCTTTTCCAAATTTTACAATCCTTTCTCATCTTGTCAAAGATAGATTATTTTACACCTTATATATGAACTGCATGTGAACATGCTGTAAGTTTCTGCCTACTCCGCATATTCGGCGCAAGGATGACAGACAAAAGCCGCCGCACCCATATCGCAAAGCTTTCGGCAAGCCTGCTCGGCAGAACCGGAATCCAAAAATACGCCAAATACGGAGGGCCCGCTCCCGCTCATCATGGAGCAAACCGCGCCGTTTTGATTAAGCACCGTTTTTAATTGTGTTACATACGGCTGCACATCGGGAACCACTTCTTCAAAAATATTATACATATCGCTGCAAACAGTCTTGACATCGGCTTGCTTCATTGCCGCGGCGATTTGCAACGGGCGCGTATCCTTGCCATCGGTCTCCCGAAAAAAGCGGTATCGCTCGTCCAGCTTTCCGTACGCCCACGGTGTGGAAACGCCTTCGCCCATACAGGCGACCACAAGGTGACATTGCGGCATCGAATCAATTTTTTCCAAAATATCGCCAACACCGCCAACCAAAGAGCCGCCTCCGACAATGCAAAACGGAATATCGGCACCGAGCCGTGCACCGAGCGCGCACAGCAGCTCAACAGAAAGCGGCATGCCGCAAAGACGGTTTAAAGCACGCAATACCGCCGCAGCGTCCGCACTGCCGCCTGCCAATCCCGCCGCCATGGGAATGTGCTTTTCAATGGAGATTTGCACCTCCCCGCGTCTTCCCGTTTCCTGCAAAAAAAGCTCTGCGGCGCGCCAAGCCAAATTTCGGCAATCGGTTGGCATGGCTTTGTTTCCGGATGCGGTGAGGCGGATAGAGGTATGCTCTCCCGGATCATACGAAACGCTGACTAAATCGCACAACGAGACGGTTTGCATAATACTGACAATATCATGATACCCGTTTTCGCGCCGTCCGACAACGTTTAAAAAAAGATTGATTTTTGCATTTGCCCGCTCTATTCTCATATCCGTTCCTCTTTTCAGATGTCAAACTCGGCAGGATTGCGGCTGCTTTGCCGTCACTCCGCTGTTTTTTTATTTTTATTTTACCACACTTTTGAACGATTTGCAAGAATTGTTGTAAATAAATTAAAATTCTTCCGATTTCTATTGACGAAAATCAAAAAAAGGTTTAAAATATATTATATTATGTATGTTATAAGCGGAGGTTGCAAATGTCTGCGGGAGAAAACAAAAACTATAAAAAAATGCTTGGAATTGCAATCGGAACCTTTGCCATCTTACTTTTGGCAATCCTTTTGATTGCAAATTTAAATGCGCTGAACAAATGGTGCAACAGCATACTGCTTTTGTTGCGCCCCATTTTAATCGGCCTGGCACTTGCCTATATCTGCAATCCGATTTTCCGTTTTTTGGAAAGAAAAATTCTGTACCGCGTACGTCCGCAGGGATTTCGGCGCGTCCTTTCTTTAACGCTGACTTACATCTTTGTATTTTTGATTGTCTGCCTTTTTTTCTGCTTAATCTTTCCGCAGTTGATTGCAAGTCTCGTTTCATTTTTCGGCAATTATGAAAGCTATCTTTCTTCCGCCATTTCGCAAATCAACAAGCTTTATGCACATATCAACCTTTTGGCGGAAAAATTTACGGGGAATGAAACACTGATTGAATATTTAAACGAGCAAGAACTCATTCAAAAAGTAGCCGATATGTTTGGCAACCTAAAGCTGAAGAGTGCGGGACTGATGGAAGATTTGAGCGATTTCGATTTCAAACCGATTCAGGCATTTTTCAGCAACGCAATTTCGATTGTCACCGACATCATTTTCGGCGTTTTTGTCTCCATATACCTGCTCAGTACCAAAGAAAAACGTTATGCGCAAATTATGAAATTGCGCCATGCAATGTTCAGCGATGCGGCAAACGAGCACATCACGCGCTTTTGCACTGCACTGGATAAATCTTTTGGCGGCTGGGTGGAAGGAAAACTTTTGGACTGCCTCATCATCGGGATTCTCGCTTATATTGCAACCTCCGTTTTCCGCATTCCGTACGCAATTTTAATTTCCACTTTGATTGCGGCAGCAAATATCATCCCCGTGATCGGACCGATTATCGGTGCCATTCCGACCTCGTTTATTTTGCTTTTGTCTGCTCCCGCCAAATTGATTCCGTTTTTGATCATTGTTCTTCTCCTGCAACAAATAGACAGCAATATTATTACACCAAAAATTCTCGGAAGCAATGTCGGCATCAGTTCCTTTTGCGTATTGGTTGCAATCACATCCATGGGGGCGCTGTGGGGACCGATTGGAATGATTTTGGGCGTTCCGTTATTTGCATCGGCACTGACGTTGACCGACATCTATCTGACCGAGCGTCTGCAAAAAAAGGGGCTTCCCTCCGGACTTGCAAATTACTACTCCAACGATGCCATTGTGGATCCGACCAAGCACGCGTATCTCACCATGGACAAATCCGTTCAAAAATTTGAAAAGAAAGCATTTTATATTCGCAAAAAAGCCGAAAACGGAGAGACTTTAAAACGGCGTGAAAAATTGTTGCTGACCGCCTATCGCATTGTGCACAAATACCACTTTTTATCGGAAATGTCCGATGAAACACAGGTTCGCTCTTCGGCAGAGCAGGCAGAAAAGGCCATAAAAGCCGAAGCCGAAGACCTGCTGAAAGCACGTAAGGCACAGACAAATGCCGCTCCGGAAACAACCGATTAAGCAAAGGAGGATGCTATACTTATGGAAACCAAACAAAAGAAAAAACTTTTTATCGGTATCTGTATTTATGTTGCCGTCTTTCTTGCAATTTTTGCAATTTCCAATCTTGCGGCGCTCAACGATTTGATTCACAACATCCTGCGCATATTCCGACCGCTTTTAATCGGTCTTGTGATTGCCTATTTCTGCAATCCTTTTTTCCGATTTTTTGAACGCAAACCCTTCTTTAAAATTCAACCTGCCTCTTTGCGCCGTTGTATTGCATTGATTTTCACCTATCTGCTTTTGTTCCTTATCCTCGGTGTGTTGGTTATGCTGATTGTGCCGCAACTCGTAGACAGTATTGTAAACTTTATAAACGGCGCGGAAAATTATTTTGACCGTACAATCGAAGAACTGAACGCGCTCATTCGTACAATCAATGAAGGCCTTACCGATGCCGCCGAAAACGAAGGCGGTATTCCGCTGTTGAACGCAGAAGCATTAAAGCAAAAAATTGCAATATTTTTCCGCTCCATTCGGTTTGACAGCAAAATTCTGATTGATATTTTAACTGCGGACACATTGCAGGTCATTATGGGCTTTGCAAACGACACCATTACTTTGTTCACAGATCTCGTTTTCGGTTTGTTTATTTCTATCTATTTCCTTTATACAAAAGAAAAGCGCTATGCACAGATTATGCGATTTCGGCGCGCCGTATTTCCGGAAAAGGTCAACGCCATTATCACCAAAATATGCACCACCACCGATAAATCCTTTGGCGGCTTTATTCGAGGCAAGCTTATGGATTCCGGTATGGTAGGCGTTTTGGTTTACATTGCCATCTCACTGATTGGCGTTCCGTATGCCATTTTGATTGCGGCAATCGTTGCCATAACCGATATTATCCCCGTCATCGGGCCCTTTATCGGTGTCATTCCGTCGGCCGTCATTATCCTCTTAACCGATCCGTCAAAGGTCATTCCCTTTCTCCTTTGTATCTTGATTATACAACAATTCGATGGCAACATTATGGCACCGAAAATATTGGGAGAAAACACGGGTGTCAGCTCGCTTTGCGTTATGATAGCCATTACCACCATGGGAAGCTTATGGGGATTGGTCGGTATGCTGATGGGCGTACCGCTGTTTGCAACCGTTTTGGA
>CAYYCU010000139.1:0-4179 GCA_964470415.1 uncultured Ruminococcus sp. | reverse complement strand
CGGAACAGGTATTCGGTATTTTGTTCTTTTTGATTTTTCATAATAATTCCCGTTCCTCTAATTCTTTTCGCAAGGCTTCCCGCATACGGTGCAACGTGACCTTTACTTTGGATTCCGTCAATTGCAATGCCAATGCGATTTCCTCTACCGACTGTGAGCAAAAATACCGCCGCAAAAAGATTGCGCGTTTTTCCTCGGATTGACCGGCAAGAAACCGGTTTAGCGTTTGTGCAAGCCGTTTGTTTTCATAATCCGCTTCCATACTAAAGCTGTCCGGAATACAGTCGGTCAGCTCTTCGGTCACTTCCCGTATGCCGCCCCGTCTTTGTCGGTGGAGGAGGCGGTAGCGGTCTATGGAAATGCGCCGTGTGATTTTGGCAAGAAAAGCGCCGAGATATGTAGGTCTTGCCGTTGGCATGGCTTTCCACGCATCCAGATAGGTATCGTTGACGCATTCTTCCGCGTCCTCATGCGATGCCAAGAGCGAAAGAGAGAGCGCGTGTAACAGCTTGCCGTATTTGCTTTCCGATTCTGCAATTGCTTTTTCGTCCCGTGCCCAGTACAAATCAACGATTTTATTGTCCTCCATAATTTACTCCTGTTTTCGGGCTTCATTTAATAAGTCGCTGTTTTCTTTGAAAGGTTACACCAAATGAAAAACTTTTTTTACCTTTTTATATATGATAGCAAAAAAAATAAAAAATGTCAAGTATGCGTTTCATTTTATGCTTTTTATGCTATTGACAAAAACGGGCAATTGTGATAGAATATAGCCAAATCTTGAGCGTAAGAGCGTTGCTCTTTGCGCTGAATTTTTTTGTAAAAGAGGTGCTTTTGTGAAGATTTTGATTGCAGGATGCGGTCAAGTGGGACAAACGCTTGCCATGGAACTCTCGGCAGAGGGACACGACCTAACGATTATGGATTCCGATCCTCGCGTTTTGGAAACGGGTGTGGAGCGATATGATGTAATGGCATTTCAGGGAAACTGTGCCTCTATGAAAACATTGCAACAGGCCGGTGTGGATACGGCAGATTTGTTGATTGCCTGTACGGGAAGCGATGAGTTGAATTTGCTTTGCTGTATGACGGCGCACGGGCTCAACTCCGCATTGCACACCATTGCGCGCATCAGAAATCCGGAATATATTGAGCAGGCATACCGTATGCGGGATGCCTTTGCTCTTTCCATGATTTTTAATCCCGAACAGCAAGCGGCTACCGAGATACAGCGGTTGCTTCGCTTTCCGGGCTTTTTGAAGCGTGATTCTTTTGCACGCGGACGAGTGGAGATTGTAGAACTGCGCATTGACGAAAACAGCAAAATTTGCAATGTCCCCTTAAATACGCTGTATAGCATTATTAAATGCCGCGTTTTGGTTTGTACGGTATTGCGCGATGGACATGCATTTACCCCCGATGGCGGTTTTATTTTGCAAGCGGGAGACCGCATTTTTGTTACGGCACCGTCGGATAATTTGGCATTGCTTTTAAAAAATTTGGGTGTGGTACGGCATAAAGTGCGCCGCGTTTTGATTGCAGGCGGCGGAACCGTGGGGTATTATTTGGCAGAGCTTTTAAAGAGCAGCGCAATGGATGTAACCGTAATTGAGTCCGATGCGGAGCGCTGTGTGGAGCTGGCAACAATGTTGCCGTACACCAACATCATTCACGGAGATGCAAGAGAGCAGGACGTACTGGAAAACGAATCGCTTGCCTCTACCGATGCATTGGTTTCGCTGACGGGAAGTGACGAACTGAATATGGTTATTTCTCTTTACGGACACCACCGTGAAATTCCGCAAATTATTACAAGACTCGGACAAATGGAAACTTCCGGTATCACGGAAAAATTGCCGCTTGGCAGTGTCATCTCTCCGCATCGGCTTTGTTGTAACAATATTGTGCGGTATGTACGCGCATTGCAAAATAAGGTCGGCGCGGCGGTTTCCATCCATTTAATTGCAGACGGTCAAGTGGAAGCAATGGAATTCAGAGTTGATGAGCATGCATTGCATTGCGGAGAACCGCTAAAAGCTTTGAAACTCAAAAAAAATGTTTTGCTTGTAGGCATATCAAACGGAATGGAAACGCAAATTCCGAGCGGCGACTCCTATTTCTGTCAAGGGGACAGTGTGGTAGTGGTTGCGGGAGAGGATACGGTTATCCGACAGTTTAATGATATTTTTGCTTAATTTGCAAGAGAAAGGATTGAAGAATCCATGAATTATAAGATGATGGGACGCTTTTTGGCGTTGATTTTGGCTGTTGAAGCGGTCTTTATGATTCCCGCACTTTGTATCAGCTTGGCAGACGGAACCGCATCTGTAACACGCGCGTTTATTTTTACCATAGTTCTTATATTGGGCGTTGCGGCAGTGCTTGCCGTCCTTTCCAGAAATGCAAAGAACATCTTTTTTGCCAAGGAGGGGTTGTTTTGCGTTGGAATCGGTTGGATTGTAATGAGTCTTTTCGGCTGTTTGCCGTTTTGCCTTTCCTGGGAAATTCCGTATTTTATCGATGCGTTGTTTGAAATGGTTTCGGGCTTTACTACCACGGGTGCCTCGGTGGTCCCCAATGTGGAGGCACTTTCACGCGGAATTATTTATTGGCGCAGCTTCAGCCACTGGCTTGGCGGTATGGGCGTATTGGTCTTTTTGCTTGCTTTGTTTCCTTCCGGAGAAAAAAGCGAAGGCTTTACCATGCACTTGCTGCGTGCGGAAAGCCCCGGACCGAATGTAGGAAAATTGGTTCCCAAAATGCGGCAGACGGCAGCGGTGCTGTATTTGTGTTATTTGGCATTGACTTTTATCAATTTTATTTTTCTGCTTTTCGGAAACATGCCGCTTTTTGAGGCGGTTTGTACGGCCTTCGGTACGGCAGGAACCGGCGGCTTTGGCATTAAAAACGACAGTATGGCAGGGTACAGTGCATATATACAAAATGTTTGCACCGTGTTTATGTGGTTGTTCGGCGTTAATTTCAGTTGCTATTATCTGCTTCTGTTGCGCAAATTCCGTGCCGTATTCCGCGATGAAGAGTTACATTTGTATCTTGGCATCGTGCTTGGCAGCATCGTATTGATTACCTTGAATATCCGCGGCATGTACGGTAGTATTTGGGACGCCCTGCGCCATGCTGCATTTCAGGTTTCCAGTATCATTACCACAACAGGCTTTGCCACAACGGATTTTGATTTGTGGCCCGCTTTGTCAAAAGGCATTTTGCTTGTTTTAATGATGATTGGCGCCTGTGCCGGAAGTACGGGCGGCGGTATCAAATGCGCACGTGTGCTGTTGTTCTTTAAGGGCGTCAAACGGAATGTGGCACAGGTTTTAAATCCGCGTAAGGTTCAGGTGGTTCGTGTCAATGAGAATCCGGTGGAAGAAAAAGTACTTGCCAACACCAATGCCTATCTTTGCGTCTATATGTTCATTTTGGTTATCAGCTTTTTGGTTGTATCGGTGGACGGTTTTTCCGTTACAACCGGTTTTTCGGCAGTTCTTTCCTGCTTTAATAACATCGGTCCCGGTTTGGACGCAGTCGGTCCCGCTTGTAATTTTTCTATTTTCAGTCCGCTTTCCAAAATTGTATTGATTCTCGATATGCTGGCAGGACGGTTGGAGATCTTTCCGATTCTGGTGTTGTTTTCCGCCAACACGTGGAAAAAACGCTGATAAACTTTTTGGAGAAATGTAAAAATGGAAATACGGAAAGCAAGACCGGATGATTTGGATAAAATTATGGCAATTTATGCCGATGCGCGCGCCTATATGCGCGCACACCAAAATGTCGAGCAATGGGGAAACGGTTACCCAAAGCGGGAACTGATTTTGTCGGATATGGCACAGGGACATTGCCATGTGTGCGTGGAGAACGGTGAAATTGTTGGAACTTTTTGCTATTTTTTCGGGGAAGATCCAACCTATCTGCGCATTTATGACGGCGCATGGCTCAATGACGCACCCTACGGCGTTTTGCATCGAATTGCCGTGGCAATGCATGGCAAGGGAGTGGCTTCTTTTTGCTTCGCTTATTGTCTTGCCGCATGCAAAAATTTGAAAATTGATACACACCGTGATAATATTCCCATGCAGCGTTCGCTTGCCAAAAACGGCTTTGTGCGCTGTGGCATCATTCATCTTTCGGACGGTGCCGAGCGAATTGCATATCAAAAGG
>CAYYCU010000138.1:2047-4183 GCA_964470415.1 uncultured Ruminococcus sp. | reverse complement strand
GAGATTCAAGCCGGAGAACGTATAAAAATTCAATTTACAGACGGAGCGGTTTATGCAACCGCCGAAGAAAGAAAGGTGGAGGAACATCATGCCGAAGAAAACCATGACATTTGAACAGTCTCTGGCACGCTTGGAGGAAATTTTACAGGTTTTGGAGAACGGAGACTCGGATTTGGACGGAATGCTGAAGCTGTATGAAGAGGGTGTTTCGCTGATTCGTGCCTGCAATCTTCGTTTGGAGCAGGCCGAGCAAAGTGTAAAAATGTTGGCAATTCAACCGGACGGCAAGGCCGCTTTGGTTGATTTTGATACGAAAGAGGATAGCTAAATGACAGAAGAAGTTTTACAGCTTGTAATGGAACACGATGCGGCGGTAACCGAGGCGGCAATGAAGCGGTATTATACGGACGATGCGGATTTGCAGGTGCTTTTGGACGCCGAGCGGTATAGCCTTTTTGCAGGCGGAAAGCGCGTCCGTCCGCTGTTGACCTTGGAATTTTGCAAATTGTTCGGCGGGGACGAGCAAGCGGCGGTGCCGTTTGCCTGCGCCGTGGAAATGGTGCATACCTCTTCGCTGATTCACGATGACCTTCCTTGCATCGACAATGATGATTTGCGCCGCGGGAGACCGACCAATCACAAGGTTTACGGCGAGGCTGTCGCGCTTTTTGCCGGAGATGCCATGATGGCAGGCGCGTTTGAGGCGGCGGCGTCCAATACCGTTGCGGGCGCCGAAATTTCCGCCAAAGCGGTGGCATATTTGGCAAACTGTACGGGACGCTACGGCATGCTGGGCGGTCAAATCATGGATATGGAGGGAGAACGCCGAAAGCTTTCTTTGGACGAACTTTTAAGGCTTCATTCCTTAAAAACCGGCGCCTTGATTGGTGCGGCGGCGGTAATGGGCGCGTTGGCTGCAGGCGTTTCGTTTCAGGATCCTTGTATGGAGGACGTTGTTACGTATGCCGAAAAAATCGGTTTGGTATTTCAAATCGTAGACGATATTTTGGACCGTACCGGTAACGCGGAGGAGCTTGGAAAGAATATCGGTATGGATGAAAAGCATCAAAAAAGCACCTTCCTTTCCTTTTTCACGGTGGAAGAAGCGCAGCTTTATGCGGAGCGCCTAACGCAGGACGCCATTGCGGCAATCCGTAAATATCCCGGTTCCGAAACGCTTTGTGCACTTGCAAAGTGGTTGGCGGCAAGAAAAAAATGAGAGCGGATGTATTTTTAACCGAGAACGGATATACGCAAAGCCGTTGCCGCGCACAAGCGCTGATTGCGGAGGGCAGTGTGACCGTAGACGGCAAAAAGCTGCAAAAACCGGCGGAGCAAATTTCGGACGGCATGATACATCATGTGGAAATTTCCAACGCTTTGCGCTATGTCGGACGCGGCGGTCTGAAATTAGAGGCGGCTTTGGACGAATTTTTGCCGGATGTCAGCGGATTGTTTGCTTTGGATATCGGCGCCTCTACGGGCGGTTTTACCGACTGCCTTTTACAGCGCGGTGTCAAAAAGGTTTGCGCTGTGGACGCGGGAACGGGACAGCTGGCGCCAAAGCTAAAGGCAGATGCGCGCGTGGTTTCCTTGGAGCAAATGAATGCACGGGAGTTAACCCTTGCCGACATCGGCGGCGTGCCTGCCGACCTTGTGGTCATGGATGTTTCGTTTATTTCCGCTACGTATCTTTTACCGCGCTTTCCCGTTCTGCTTTCCAATGGCGGACATGCCATTGTTTTGATTAAGCCGCAGTTTGAGGTCGGAAAAGCAATGCTTGGAAAGGGCGGAATTGTAAAGGATCCGGCCGCACACCGCTATGCCGTCAAACGTGTTTTGGACGCGGGATGCGCGCTGGGATTGTCCCCGGTCGGTTTCATTCCTTCTCCCGTTGCCGGGGGAGACGGAAACCGCGAATTTTTAGTTGATTTTGTTCATACACCCAATGCTGTCGGAAAGCTTACGGAGGCGGATGTCAGCCGTGTGCTTGCCGCTCGGTGTGTGCGGTGAAAGGAGTTAAAAAATGCCGAAAATCGCATTGATTACAAATTTTAATATTTCCGAAAAAGCACATGCGGCCGTAGCGGTTGCAGACCGATTGCTTCGGGAAGGCTGTGAAGTTTTGATTGCCGC
>CAYYCU010000138.1:0-1947 GCA_964470415.1 uncultured Ruminococcus sp. | reverse complement strand
GGAGGAGAGCTTCGCGCTTTCTGTTATGCATTGAACGATGCCGTTATTTCCAACGGTTCGGTCGCACGTATCATTGATTTGGAGCTGTCGGAAAACGGCGTACCTGTTACAAATTACCGTGCCGACGGTTTGATTGTTGCCACCCCTACCGGTTCTACCGCATATTCCATGTCGGCGGGCGGCGCCATTGTGGATCCGCATGTACCGTGTTTCTGCGTAACGCCGATTTGCCCGCATTCGTTTATTGCCCGTCCCATGATTTTTTCGGACAGCTCGGTTTTGGAGGTGCGCAATATTTGTGTGCGCGAAAAAATGCTGTATTTGACGGTCGATGGCAGAATCAATTTTGAGCTCTATCGCAATCAAACCGTGCGTATCACAAAATCCGATTTGAGCACAAAGCTCATTCGCCTAAAGGGTTGCGGCTTTTACAGCAAACTGCGTCAAAAAATGAATGATTCTCAAATGTAACCGAGAGTGAATAAAAGGAGCGGAAAACAAGAATTATGAAAAAGAACAGACAGGAAAAAATGCTGGAGCTGATTTCCAGATATGAAATTGATACACAGGATGAATTGATTGAGCGTTTGCGTGACCACGGTTACGATGTGACGCAGGCAACCGTATCCCGCGATATCCGCGAGCTGAAAATTGCCAAAATGACTACGGGAAAAGGAACCTATCGGTACGTGTTGCCCAAGCAACAGCCGGAGCTCGGCGGCGGTATGAAATTCAGTACCACGCTGATAGATTCCATTATCAGTGTAGACCATGCCTGCAACATTGTGGTGCTCAAAACCTATGCCGGCTTGGCACAGGCGGTTGCCGTGGGCATTGACGGCATGAACATGCATCAGGTTTTGGGATGCGTGGCAGGCGACGATACCATTATGATCGTTTCCAGAGACGAAGAGTGCGCAACGATTATTGCCGACCGCATCCGTGCATTGATGCACACCGTTTAAGTGCCATGTTGCGTTCTTTACATATCGAAAATATAGCGGTTATCCGCTGTGCGGATTTGGATTTTGAAAACGGATTTTCTGTTCTTACGGGTGAAACCGGAGCGGGAAAATCCATAATTATTGATAGCATCAATCTTTTGCTCGGCAACCGTGTTTCGCGTGAATTGATTCGCACGGGAGAAAATGCCGCCTCGGTCAGCGCAGTATTTGAGGAGCTGTCAAGCGAGGTGTGTCAGACGCTTTCCGATATGGGTTTTCCGTGTGAGGATGCCACGCTGATGTTGCGGCGCACCGTTTATGCCGATGGAAAATCGCAAACCAAACTCAACGGGCAGACCGTAACCCGCGCCATTCAGCGCGAAATTGCCGCCATGCTCATCAGCATTCATGGGCAGTCCGACAGTCAAAAGCTTTTGCAAAAAAGTGCGCACCGAGAATTGGTTGACAGCTATGCGCATCCCGATGCCGCACTTGCCGAATACCGCCATGTATATCGGGAATGGAGAGCCGTACAGGAAAAATTAGCCTCCGTTTCCCGCGATGAATCCGAAAAATTGCGTTTGCGTGAGATTTTATCATTCCAAATTTCGGATATTGATGCCATGAAGCTGAAGGACGGGGAAGAGGAACGGCTGGTGCAAGAAAGAGACCGGTTGTTGCATGCGGAGCAAATTAACCGCCAATCCGAACTCTGTTACCGCGCTTTACGCGGCGGTGAAAAAACGTCGGCTTTGGCTTTGGTTTATCGGGCAGACGGCGCCTTGCGTGCTTTAAGCGGCTTGGTGGACGGTGCCGAGGCACTTTCGGAGCGCCTTTTGTCGGTGGCTTCCGAGCTTGAGGATATTGCCGAGCTGGCGGCGGGCTTTGCCGATGAAGGAATGTCGGATCCAACGGCACGGATTGATAAAATCGAAGCGCGTCTCGACGGAATATCCAAGCTGAAACGCAAGTACGGTAGCAATATTGCGGAAATTTTGGCATT
>CAYYCU010000137.1:0-4192 GCA_964470415.1 uncultured Ruminococcus sp. | reverse complement strand
CATTTAACAGATGAATTGCCGCAGGTCATGCTCGGAGCAGAGGTACGGTATTATGCCGGCATCAGCCGAATGGACGGTTTTGAACGCTTAAAAATCGAGTCCTCTCAATTTTTGCTTTTGGAAATGCCGACAAGCCAATGGACGAGCTACACGATTGGAGAGCTACGCGAGCTTGCGGGAATGCGCGGCATCCGTTTTGTGCTTGCGCATATTGATCGGTATTTTGCCCTCCAGCACCGCGGCGTGCTGGAGGCGCTTTGCGGTTACGGTTTGTTGATGCAGGGGAACGCCGACTTTTTTAACAGTATGAAAAGCCGCCGCAAAGCCTTGCACTTGTTGCAAGACGGTCGGCTGCATTTTCTCGGTTCGGATTGCCATAACATGACCTCCCGTCCGCCCCGCATCGGGGATGCGTACCGGATTATAGCCAAGCGGTTTGGCGAGGACTATGTTGCGCAAATGACCGAGTTCGGGTATCGCTGTTTTCGGGAATGACCGCCTGCCGCATCTGTACAAATGTGACGGCAGCGGTATATTTTCCCTGCTCTAAAAGCATTTTTTCCTGTCTTTTTCAGTTTTACCAGTATATTTTACGGAAGATTGCGCTGTAAACGCCCCTTTTTCTTGCCATAACGATTGACAAATTGCGGGATATATGATATAATTAAAATCGCAAAAATGCGGTTTGTGCATTTTTATGTCTTTTTTGCGCTTTTCTGTTTTTTGCTTTTAAAGTGCCATGTTTGATAATGGATTTTAGAATAGTAAGGTTTTATAATGTTTTGCTTTAAAATGATTTTGGAAAAAAGCAAAATCGGTGTT
The DNA here is from genome assembly GCA_964470415.1 of uncultured Ruminococcus sp. GTDB lineage: Bacteria > Bacillota > Clostridia > Oscillospirales > CAG-272 > UMGS1865. Next base: position 3,370 of record CAYYCU010000137.1, on the reverse strand, counting down.
GCGGAGGACGGTAATGGAGAAAACATGTGATTGTAAAAAGTCACACAGACTGTTTGACAGAATACATATCATTGCGGCTTTTTTAATGCTCTACGATATAATCGTTGCGGCAGGCTCCTATTTTGTGGCATTGTGGATTCGGTTTGATTGCAGCTACACAATGATGATGTCAAACAAAGCGGTTGTGATTGCGTGGGCAAAATTTTTACCCATTTATTTGGTTGCCACTGCGTTGGTCTTTTGGATTTTTAAATTGTATCAAAGCGTTTGGAAGTTTGCAAGCTTTGTGGAATTGGAACGGATTATTTGCAGTGCGGCAATTTTGGGCGTTTTTCATACCGTGCTGATTACGGTTTTGTTTGGCCGTATGCCGATTGCCTATTATATTTTGGGTATCATTATTCAGGCAATGCTTACGCTGTTTGTGCGCTTTGCGTATCGGTTTGTATTGTTGCTGCGCGACAGAAAGACAAAGCCGTTACAGGGCACTTCCGCAGGCCGTGTCATGCTCATCGGCGCGGGCTCGGCGGGCAGAATGATTTTGCGCGATTTACACCACGCAAAAGAAGTCAACGACCGCGTCTGTTGCATCATTGATGATGATCGCAACAAATGGGGATGCTTTATTGATGGCGTACAAATTGTCGGCGGCAGAGATGATATTCTGTTTTATGTAAAAAAATACGAAATTGACAAGATTTTTTTGGCAATTCCGAGCGCTACGCCGGAGCAACGCAGAGACATTTTGGATATTTGCAAAGAAACGAAATGTGAGCTGAAAAATCTTCCCGGAATTTATCAATTTGTAACGGGAGATGTAACGGCAAACGCAATGAAAGAAGTTGCGTTGGAGGATTTGCTCGGACGGGAACCCATTCAAGTGGATATGTGCGAAATTTACTCGTTTATCAAAGGGAAAACCATTTTGGTAACGGGCGGCGGCGGTTCCATTGGCAGTGAGCTTTGCCGGCAGATTGCATCGCATGCGCCAAAGCAATTGATAATATTTGATATTTACGAAAACAATGCCCATGCCATTCAATTGGAGTTGCGGGATCGATATCCGAATTTGAATTTGGAAGTTTTAATCGGCTCGGTTCGCGACAGCCACAGAATCAATCAGATTTTTGAAAAATACAAACCGGAAGTGGTATATCACGCCGCGGCACACAAGCATGTTCCTTTAATGGAGGACAGCCCTTGCGAGGCGATTAAAAACAATGCCGTCGGTACTTACAAAACCGCGTATGCCGCTATGATGAACGGGTGTAAGCGCTTTGTGCTGATTTCCACGGATAAGGCGGTCAATCCCACCAACATTATGGGCGCTTCCAAGCGCCTTTGCGAAATGATTATTCAATCCTTTGACAAAAAGGTGAGGGAAGGCAAAGCAAAAGACATTGTGCCGCTTCGGATTCACACGGAAGATGAATTTGATATGCCAACGGTTGCAAAACAACCGGAACGGATTCAAACGGAGTTTGTGGCGGTTCGGTTTGGCAATGTTCTCGGCAGCAACGGCTCCGTAATTCCACGGTTTAAGGAACAAATTGCCAAAGGGGGACCGGTTACGGTTACGCATCCCGACATTATTCGCTATTTTATGACCATTCCGGAGGCGGCTTCGCTGGTCTTGCAGGCGGGCACTTATGCAAAAGGCGGCGAAATTTTTGTGCTTGATATGGGCTCGCCGGTAAAAATCGATACGCTTGCGAGAAACCTGATTCGGCTGTCCGGATTGCAACCGGATGTCGATATTAAAATTGCATATACGGGCTTGCGTCCCGGCGAAAAGCTGTATGAGGAAAAGCTGATGTCCGAGGAAGGCATGCGCACAACCCCCAACCGACTTATTCACATCGGGCGTCCGATTCCGTTTGATGTCGATACTTTTCTCGGTCAGCTTCAAATGCTGATGGACGCGGCATACGAGGGCAAAGAGGATTGTATGCGGAATTTGGTCGTAAAAGTGGTTCCCACCTATCATCCCGCCGGCGAGCACGGCTCGGAGGATAAGGGCGAGATCTATCGGAGTCAGATTATGTCAATTTCAAAATAAGTTGCATTGAGGATAGCGCGGCGGCTTTATAGATTGAAAATCAGATAAATTATAGTTTTATGTGTGGCGCTTTCACCTGCCGTTCTTTTTCGATCGGTAGGTGAAAGTCGTTTGCTGTAAAAAAGCAGAAGAAAGGTATTGGATTATCATGTCAGAACATACAAGAGTTATTCCGTTCAGTCCACCGGACATTTCGGAGGAAGAAATTCACGAGGTTGCCGAGGCGCTTCGTTCCGGCTGGATTACCACCGGTCCGCGAGTCAAAAAATTGGAAAATTTGATTGCCGCATGGATTGGGACGGAAAAATGTGTTTGCTTGAACTCTCAAACGGCTTGCGCGGAACTGGCACTCCATGTGCTTGGTATCGGTCCCGGTGATGAGGTTTGTGTACCGGCATATACCTATACGGCAAGCGCGTCCGTTGTTGCGCATGTTGGGGCGAAGATTGTCATGATCGATTGCCAAAAGGACTCCTTTGAGATGGATTACGATGCGTTGGAGGCGGCCATTACCGAAAAAACAAAGGTTATTATTCCGGTAGATCTCGGCGGTGTGCCGTGCGATTATGACCGTATTTTTGAAATTGTTGAACGCAAAAAGCATCTGTTTCGGCCATCGAACAACATGCAAAAGGCGATTGGAAGAATTGCCGTTTGTGCAGATACCGCACATGCTTTCGGCGCGACCTATCACCAAAAGCCGGTTGGCAGCATTGCGGATTTTTCAAGCTTCAGTTTTCATGCCGTCAAGAATTTTACAACGGCCGAAGGCGGTGCGCTGACGTGGAGAACAATTCCCGGTATCGACAATGAGGAAATTTATCACAAGCTTCAGCTTTTGTCCCTGCACGGTCAGTCAAAGGACGCGCTTGCAAAAACCAAAATCGGTGCTTGGGAATATGATATTGTCGGCATGTGGTACAAATGCAATATGACCGATGTTGCGGCGGCAATGGGACTGGAGCAGTTTACGCGTTATCCCGCCATGCTGGCAAGAAGAAAAGAGATTATTGCAAGATATGATGCCGCTTTCAGACCGCTCGGCGTAAAAACGCTTGACCATTATCAAGCGGAATACGAATCTTCCGGACATCTTTACATCACGCGTGTGCCGAATATTACAATTGAGCAGCGCAATGAAATGATTGTCAAAATGGCAGAGCAGGGTGTTGCCTGCAACGTGCATTATAAGCCGTTGCCTATGCACACGGCATATAAGAATTTTGGATTTGACATCAAGGATTATCCCAATGCGTATGCGCATTTTGCAAATGAGATTACCCTGCCGTTGCATACCTGCCTGACCGATGA
>CAYYCU010000136.1:0-4224 GCA_964470415.1 uncultured Ruminococcus sp. | reverse complement strand
GAAATCAAACCGATGTTCGGACCTTCCGGTGTTTCAATCGGGCACATGCGGCCGTATTGCGTATAATGAACGTCACGGACATCGAAAGATGCGCGGTCACGGGAAAGACCGCCGGGACCGAGCGCCGAAAGACGGCGCTTGTGCGTCAACTCCGCCAAGGGGTTGTTTTGGTCCATGAACTGCGAAAGCTGGCTGGAACCGAAGAACTCGCGAATGGCGGTGGTAACGGGACGGATATTGATAAGAGCCTGCACCATCAGCTTTTCGTTATCTTGCGTAGTCATACGCTCTTTAATGATTTTATCCATACGGGTAAAACCGATGCGAAGCTGATTTTGCAACTGCTCGCCAACCGAACGGATACGGCGGTTTCCGAGGTGGTCAATGTCATCTACACAGCCCACATCGTGCGTCAAATTCAGTAAATAGTTAATGGAAGCGAAAATATCGTCAATGGTAATGTGCTTGGGGCAGAGATCAGCAATTCTCTCCTTTGCCATTGCCTTAATGGCGTCCACATCGCCCTCGCAAGCCTCCATAATCTCCAAAAGGACGGGAATGCGCGCCTTTTCGCGAACGCCCTCCTCATGCAAATCGAAGCCCAAAAGATACTCCGGCTCTATGGTGTTGTTTCCCATTACTTTGAGTACAAAGCCGTTATCAAGTTGCAACTTGACTTCGTTGACACATGCACGTTCCAGCTCCAATGCCTTTTCGGGTGTCAGAACGGTTCCCGCCTCGCAAAGAAGCTCTCCCGTAACCGGGCTGACAACAGCCTCGGCAAGACGGTGATTGGCAATTCTGGAATGGAGCGCCATTTTCTTATCATATTTATATCTGCCGACAGGGGCAATATCGTAACGCTTGGGATCAAAGAAATAATTGTTCAAAAGGGTGCGTGCCGCCTCTTCGATCGGGGGTTCTCCCGGACGGAGCTTTTTGTAAATCTCCTTTAATGCCTCAACGCCAACCGTAGAACGGTTGATCTCTGCCAATTGCTCGGACTCATCGCGGTCAAACGTGATTGTCAGATGCTCGTCCTCGCCAAACATGGCATAGATGTCATCGCGGCTTTCAATTCCCAGTGCACGAATCAACATGGTCAAGGGGAGCTTTCTGTTCTTATCTATTCGAACATACATTGCGCCCGTTGCGTCAATTTCATACTCCAGCCAAGCGCCGCGGTAAGGAATGACCGTTGTGGCATAGGTCTTTTTGCCGGCCTTGTCAATTTCGGAAGCATAGTACATACCGGGGGAACGGATAATTTGGGATACGATAACACGCTCGGCACCATTGATTACGAAGGTACCGGTTTCCGTCATCAGCGGGAAATCGCCCATAAAGATATCCGCCTGCTTTACCTCACCCGTCTGTTTGTTGGTAAGACGGACATTGACCTTAAGAGGTGCCGCATAGTTTACATCCCGCTCCTTGCACTCTTCAACAGGATACTTCGGATGTTGCGTATCCAGCGTAAAGGAGATAAATTCAATCACCAAATTGCCGGAAAAATCCGTAATCGGAGATGCATCACGCAAAACCTCCATCAGCCCTTCTTCTTGAAACCATTTGTAAGATTTTGTCTGAATCTCTACAAGGTTCGGCAACGGATAATCAAAACGTGATCTGGAGAAACTTTTTCTTGTGTTTTGACCAAGCTTCTGATCTTTTACATGGATCATTAAATCAATCACTCCATTCAAAAAATTGGTAACGCTCCGGCTTTTTCTCATTTACCGCTGTACTTTTTCCTTAAAAAGCAATTTTTTTGTGCAAATTGCTACTGTACAATTTGTCGCTTTTTGTCCGTCAAAGTACAGAATGAGCGATTATAATGCAGTTTATTATTTTATCATGTTTTTTTGCAATTGTCAATAGATTTTTCCATTTTTTATAGAAAAATTTTGAAAAATTTCGGTCAAAACGGATAGAAGCGTAAAAAACGGCATTTTGGGAGAAAACAAAACCAAAACAGCATACGGAACCGAAAAAGGGCCGAGCGGATTTTTTCCGTTCGGTCCTGTTTGTTTTTGGTTTTGTTATTTTTGGGGATCGAGATATTTCCAATACGATGCAATGTAGTGGATACCCGACCACAGCGTGAAAATCAGCATCAGCACGGAAGTGACAAGAGAAACCGGCAAAAAATCGGTTTTTACATGAATTGCCTCATAAACAACAGGCTCGGCAATACAGCAAATCACGCAGGCAATCTGGGTACAGGTCTTGATTTTTCCAAGCATGTTTGCGGCAATTACAATTCCGCTGGAGCCGGAAACGACCAAGCGGATAGAGGTAACGGCAAGCTCGCGAAAGATGACAATCAAAAACGCCCAAAAAAAGACATTCGCAAAAATTTTGTCGCCGTAAAGTGTCAGGGCGCGGTAAAGAATGACAAACATTGCACCGATTACCATAAATTTGTCGGCAAGCGGATCCATAAATTTTCCAAAATCGGTAATCAGATTATACTTGCGTGCAATTTTTCCGTCCAACATATCGGTAACGGAGGCGCCGATAAAAATAATCAATCCCACAATACTTGCCCAAAGCGCATCCGAAACCATCATAACCACCACAAAAATCGGCACTAAACAAAGCCGCAACAGCGTCAGCTTATTCGGAAGATTCATTTTCATTTTTTCACAATACCTTTCTTATGATTTTGTCACCATAACGCCGTAAAGATCGTAATCAATTACCTTTCGCACTTTCACCTTTACGAAAGAACCGGGAGCAATGCGGTTTTCGGCTCGGAAGTAAACCTTGCCGTCAATTTCGGGAGCATCCGCGGCGCTTCTTCCAAAATGAACCTCTGCCACCGCGTCATAGTCCTCGCAAATAACTTCCACCGTTTTCCCGATTTTTTCGCGATTCAACTCCTCATTGATTTCCATTTGCATACGCATTAAAATATCCATGCGATCCTGTTTGATTTGCTCATCGATTTGATTGGGAAAATCATAGGCCGGCGTATCCTCTTCGCGCGAATAGGTAAACACACCCGCATGATCAAATTTTTGTTCCTTGACAAACTCGCAAAGCGCTTCAAAATCCGCCTCCGTCTCACCCGGAAATCCGACAATAAAGGTGGTGCGAATGATAATATCCGGAATCTCTCGGCGGAGCTTGGACAAAACCGATCGAATCATGGCACTGTCCCCATGACGGTTCATGGCGGAAAGCATGTGATCGCTGATATGCTGAAGCGGCAAATCGATGTATTTGAGAATGCGCGGATTGTCACGGATTTCGGCAATCAATGCATCGGTGATTTTGTCGGGATAGCAGTACAGCAAACGAATCCAAGGAATTGCCGTTTCTTCCGTCAGCCGATGCAAAAGCTCCGCCAAAGCGTATTTCCCGTAAATATCAAGACCGTAGCGTGTAATATCCTGCGCGACAATAACAAGTTCCTTTACCCCAAGGCTCTCCAATTGCTTTGCCTCGGCAATCAAATCCTCCATGGGACGGCTGCGGAATTTGCCGCGAATATAGGGAATGGCACAGTAAGCACAACGGTTGTCACATCCCTCGGCAATTTTGAGATAGGCGCTGTATTCCGGCGTTGTCAAAACGCGGTCACCTCCAAGGCGCACGGTATCCTTGTCCTCATGTGAAAAATACTTTTTATCGCTTCCCTTTTTCTTTTTTTCGGTTACCGCCTTGATAGCATCCACGATATGATGAATACTGCCAACGCCGAGCACGGCGTCCACCTCCGGGAGCTCCCGAAAAATTTTTTCTCCATACCGTTCGGCAAGACACCCCGTTACAATAATTGCCTTCAGCTTCCGGTTTTTCTTCAGCCACGCCACATCCAAGATATTGTCAATTGCTTCCTTTTTGGCGCTTTCGATAAAGGCGCAGGTATTGACAATGATTACATCGGCATCAATATCCTCCGGGGTAATTTCGTATCCTGCTTGCAAAATTTCATGCAGCATAACCTCGGTATCCAATTGATTTTTGGGACACCCAAGCGAAACAAATCCTATTTTCATTCGTACTCCTTGTTTATTCAATCGGAAGAATGTTCGTCCACGCGCGCTTCCCGTTTTCATCGGTCACCTCCACACGGAGATAGCGTTCTTCTTCTTTGTATTTCGGTTGATAGCGTACCTCGGTCAAGCCGTTTCCTGTCACCGCACGGTTCGGCGTCCAAACCAAATTGGACAAAAAGACAATTTCTCGGCACGGGGAACAGCGCACCACATATTC
>CAYYCU010000135.1:0-4253 GCA_964470415.1 uncultured Ruminococcus sp. | reverse complement strand
TCCTCTCCGCTATCGGGTTGAGAAACCAACAAATCATTGATATTCACACCCAAAGCTTTGGCATAAATCGGATCCAAGGCATGCTCGGCATCAATAAAAGCTGCCGTACCGCCGTCTTTTTGTACTTCTGCCAAAATATGAAGTGCAACCGTTGTTTTACCGGAGGATTCCGGGCCGAAAATTTCCACAATGCGTCCGCGCGGAACACCGCCGATGCCGAGTGCAAAATCCAAAGAAAGCGAGCCCGTATGAATTGCTTGAACTTCCATTTGTCTGTTCTCTCCCAGTCTCATAATAGAGCCGGCGCCAAAATCGCGCTCAATTTGAGACATGGCGGTTGCCAAAGCCTGTTTTTTGCCGTTCTCGTCCAAATTTGTCGGAACCGGTGCTTTTGTCTTTTTTGCCGTTGCCATTGTTTTTTCCCTTTCTTTTTTCAAGGATATTTTCAAATTCATTGTCGACTGCTTCTATTATACCGCTTATTTGATTTTTTGTCAAGAGGTTTTGCAAATATATTTTTCCGTTTTTGGAATTTTGTTTGCTTTTTTGCTTTTGTCTTTTATATTTTCGTTCTAAAATCGGAATTTTTTAGAATTTCAAACAGAATTTTCTGTAATAGGAAGCATCGGTTCCGGTGCGGCATTGCCTTCCAAAAGCCTTTCAAAGCAGTCATCGTCATCAATCTCAATCCGCACCCCGTTAATATGCAAAAACCGTTTGCCGACCGCATTCGGATAATCGGAAAGAGGACGGTCCAAGGCGTCATCGGAATGTGCGGAGACCAAAATTTCATCTCCGTCAAAGCCCGTAACCATAACGGTATGGTACCAATCTCCGACATTATTGGCAAATTGAATGACATCGCCCAATTGAATTTCTTCACGCATGACAACGGTGGCATAAGGTCCAACGCCTCCGTTTTGCGATGCGAAAGCAGGGGTACCCGTCATAAAATCAAAAAAGAATTCCACACCGCTCCATGCCGGCGCACGATTGTCTACGGAAATATAATACCATCCAAAATCCGGCGTATAATTCATGGTACAGCTGCCTGCCAACACGGCTTGAGAAACAAAATTGGTGCAGTTTCCGCCGCGCCCCGTAAAATCCGTAAACAGAGGATTGCGCGCAAGTGCCCATGTACGTGCATATTCCACGGCATGCTCCCGATTATAAGGTTTTATCACCAACATCAAAAAAGCCCCCTTGCAATCAAGTTTCAATATAGAATATGCAAAAACATTTCTTTTGACAAAAAACACTTCCCTCTTTCTGCTTACCCAAACCGAACAAAACGGCATTTTCCCAAAAAACAAAAACCGTCTTGTTCTGCACATCCTCTTATCATATACAGAACAAGACTGTTTTTTCATTATTTTTTATGCATTGCCGCTTTGTTTCATAACGGCAAGTCCGCACCAACCGTTGTCGGTTAATTTTTCCACAATGCGATAGCCGTTCTTTTCAAAACAGTCTATCACGTCCTGTGCACGTTCGGAAATAATTCCGGAAGCCAACAAAACGGTGTTATCGTGCATGAAAGGTGCAACATCCGGCGTCATACGAATGATAATATCGGCTACGATGTTGGCACAAATTAAATCATACGGTTTTGTACGGTCTACCCCGCGGAGCAGGTCGGAAACCTCACAGGTAATGTTGGTCAGTTGACTGTCCCGAATATTTTCATTTGCCACACGGACTGCCATGGGATCAATGTCGTAAGCGCGGCATTCGGCGGCACCGAGTTTAGAAGCGCAAATTGCCAAGATCCCGCTTCCGGTTCCCACGTCCAACATGCGGCATCCTGCCTTGGTATATTTCTCCAACATTCGGATTACAAGGCGCGTGGTTTCGTGCGTACCGGTTCCAAACGCCATGCCCGGATCCATTCGTACCACCAACTCCCCCTCGGCAGGCTCATATTTTTCCCACGCGGGAACAATGACCAGCCGCTCTCCGATTTTGATTGGTTTATAATACGCCTTCCAAGAATTTGCCCAATCCTCTTCGTTTACACCAACTGTCTCAATTTTTGCATGAGACAGTCCGATAGCGGAAAAGCGTTCCTTTAAAAAGGAAATGCACTCCGGTACACTGCGTTCGGCAGGCAAATAAACCGAAACGGAAGCAATTGTCTTATCGGCATTCAAAATACTCTCGTCTATTAAATCGCCGTAGCAGGTTTTTAAATCAATGTCGCTGTAATCTTCAATTTGCAAATTGTTGGAAACCATACTCATAACGGCAGTCAGCTCGTCCAACTTTTCCAGCGGTACCGTTACTTTTATTTGCGTCCACTCGGTTTCGGTGCCGTAGTCGCCGCACATATAATCGCTATCTATCATCCTGTCACTTCCCACCAAAAATTTTCTTGAAGAACTGCTTATGCTTTGTATAGTTGCTCTCCCCGCAGCTGTCCGCAAAGGCTTTCATGGCATCCTTTTGCTTGTCGGTCAGTCCTTTGGGAATTTCCACCGTTGCACGGAAAATTAAATCTCCGCGTCTTCCGTTGCCGTTGACATAAGGAATCCCTTTGTTGCGCAAAGTAAACCGCGTTCCCGGTTGCGTTCCTTCCGGTATCGTATATTTGGTATTGCCCTCTAAAGTGGGAACATCAATCTCGGCACCCAATGTAGCTTCCGCCACCGTAAGCGGTACTTCACAGTAGACATTATAGCCGTCACGCTCAAAAATATTGTGGTTGCGCACCGAAACCGTAATGATAAGGTCTCCTGCCGGGCCGCCGTTTCTGCCATCGTTTCCCTGCCCGCGCAAAGCAATCCGTTCTCCGTTATCAATTCCCGCCGGAATGGAAACGGTAAGACGCTTATTCTCGCGGATTTGTCCGGTTCCGCGACATTTGACACAAGGGTTTTTGATGATACGTCCGGTTCCGCGGCAAGCCTCACAAGGAGCCGTAGACTGAAACGACATGCCGCCCATACGCTGTACCCGGCGAACCTGTCCGGAGCCGCGGCATACGCTGCAAGTTTCAACACCGCTGCTCCCGCCGGAAGCACCCGTTCCGTTACAGTCGCTGCAACGGCAAATACGGTTATAGGAAATATCTTTTTTTACACCAAAAGCCGCTTCCTCAAACGTAACGGTCACGTTGGCGCCGATATCGTCTCCCTGCATCGGCCCGTTGCGGCGTTGTCTGCCGCCGCCGAATGCGCCGCCGAACATACCGCCCAAAATATCGCCGAGGTCGCCAAAATCGCCAAATCCTCCAAAACCGCCGAAGCCGCCGTTGCCACCGCCCATAGAGGGATCAAACGCAGCGTGCCCAAATTGGTCATATTTTGCCTTCTTTTCGGCATCGGAAAGAACCTCGTAAGCCTCATTCGCTTCCTTAAATTTTTCTTCTGCTACTTTATCGCCCGGATTTGCGTCCGGATGATACTGCTTTGCCAGCTTGTAGTATGCCTTTTTTATTGTTGAAGCATCGGCGTTTTTGTCAACACCCAAAACCTCGTAATAGTCTCTTTTCTCTGCCATAGCCTTTCTCCCTATAAACACGCTTTTAGCCGCTCCCGCCGACATGCTTCGACGGGAACGGCTGTATTCTCATTGGCAATAATCGGTTAACAATTAATTATTATTGGAATGATCCTCATAATTGGCATCATAATACGTGCCGTCCTGATTGCCGTTTGCCTGATTTGCGGCATTGGGATCAAAGCCTTCCGCACCCTGTGCGCCGGCCTGCTGCTGATACAGCTTTTCGGAAATCTTATAGAAAGACTTTTCTACCGCTTCGGTATCCGCCTTAATGGCCTCGGTATCTCCGCCCTTTAAGGTTTCCTTCAGCTTCTCAATCGCATTCTTAACTTCCTGCGCATCTGCCGGATCTGCCTTATCGCCCAGCTCCGTCAAAGTCTTTTCGCTTTGGAAAATCAAGGATTCCGCACGGTTTTTCACATCAACCGCTTCCTTTGCCTTTTTATCTGCTTCCGCAAATTTTTCGGCATCCTTAACAGCGCGGTCAATATCCTCTTGGCTCATATTGGTAGAGGACGTAATGGTAATGTGCTGTTCCTTACCGGTCCCCTTGTCTTTTGCCGTTACATTTACAATGCCGTTTGCGTCAATATCGAAAGTAACTTCAATCTGCGGTACGCCGCGCGGAGCGGGCGTAATGCCGTCCAAAATAAAGCGGCCAAGCGTGGTATTGTTTGCCGCCATTTCACGTTCGCCCTGCAAAACGTGAATTTCCACAGAGGTTTGACCATCGGCAGCGGTGGAATATA
>CAYYCU010000134.1:0-4453 GCA_964470415.1 uncultured Ruminococcus sp. | reverse complement strand
AGTGCTGTTAAAGCCCGCTGCTCCCGGTACCGGTATCATTGCAGGCGGCAAAGTACGTATGGTACTGGAAGCTGCCGGCATTAAGAACATTCGTGCAAAGTGCCTGCGCTCCAACAATCCGACCAATGTTGTAAAAGCAACCATGGAAGGCTTGAAGGAACTGCGTACCGTAGAAGAAGTTGCGAAGATTCGTGACATTGCGGTTGACCAGGTCAAGGGTTGAGCAGGAGGTAACAAAACATGAAAAAAGTTACACTTACAAAAAGCTTGATTGGCGCAAATCCCAATCAAAAGGCAACTGCAAAATCTCTTGGACTGAACAGAGTCGGCGATAGCATCGTTCATGCGGACGACGCAGTTCTTGCCGGCAAAGTAAGAGTTCTTGCACATTTGGTTTCTGTTGAAGCCATAGAAAATGCATAAGGAGGTTATTGCAAATGAAACTCCATGATTTGAGTCCTGCCGAGGGTTCCGCAAAAGCCGCTTGGCGCAAGGGCAGAGGTCCCGGCTCCGGAAACGGTAAAACCGCCGGCAAGGGACACAAGGGACAGAATGCGCGCTCCGGTGGCGGTGTAAGACCGGGCTTTGAGGGCGGTCAGTTCCCGATTTACAGACAGCATCCCAAGAGAGGCTTCCACAACAATTTTGCTATCAACTATGCAATTGTAAACGTTCAGGATTTGAACCGTTTTGTTGACGGTACGGTAGTAGATATGGATGTTCTTCTCGCATCTAAAATCGTTCGTAAACCGATGGACGGTTTAAAGGTTCTCGGCAACGGTGAACTCACTAAAAAACTTACAGTCAAGGCTGCCGTTTTCTCGGCAACTGCCAAGGAAAAGATTGAAGCAGCAGGCGGTAAGGCAGAGGAGGTATAAGGATGTTTCAAACGTTTAAAAACGCGTGGAAAGTCCCTGAGCTTAAGAAGAAGCTCCTCTTTACTCTCATTATTATTTTGCTGTACCGCATCGGTGCCAATCTTTACGTTCCTTACGTAAACGTAGATGCTTTGGCGGGAACAGCCGAATTGTTCGACAGCGGCCTCTTTGCTTTTGTCAGCTTGATTTCGGGTAATGCGTTCAGCCAAGCAACATTGTTTGCGCTTTCCGTATCTCCGTATATCACCGCATCTATCGTGATGCAGTTGCTGACCATTGCACTGCCTCCTTTGGAGAAGCTCTCCAAGCAGGGCGAAGAAGGCAAAAAGAAGATTAACGCAATTACCCGTTTTGTAACCATTGCTTTGGCTTTGATTACGGCTTGGGGTTACGTCAATTTGCTTGAATCTTACAGCGCTCTGATGTACACCAAAGAAGACGGATTCGTGTATTGGTTCGGAATGATTGTTATGATTGCATGCTTCTGTGCGGGTGCCGCAATTATTATGTGGCTTGCGGAACAGATTAATGCGCATGGTATCGGTAACGGTATCTCCATGATTCTGTTTGCAAACATTATTGCAGGTTTCAGCCAGAACATTTATGGCATGATTTCGATGATTACAAGTGAGTCAACGCCTCTCGGTTATGTTCTCGGTTCGCTTAAAGTTGTGCTTTCGTTGGTACTGACGATTGTCATTGTCGGCTTGATTGTTTGGTTTACCAATTCCGAAAGACGCATTCCGATTCAGTATGCAAAAAGAGTGGTCGGACGCAAGATGTACGGCGGTCAGTCATCCAATCTTCCCTTGAAGATGAACATGGCAGGCGTTATGCCCGTTATCTTTGCAAGCTCTATTGTTTCTATCCCCGCAACGATTGCAGGTATTGTTTCTGCCGCAAAAGGCGGAACAACAACAGGCTTTTCCAAATGGATTGAAAATTATTTCAACTATAATACGCCCCTGTATATCGTATTGTTTATTGCTTTGATTGTGGTGTTCTCTTATTTCTACATTATGATTTCTTTCAATCCGGTAGAAGTGGCGAATAACATTAGAACAAACGGCGGAGCCATCCCCGGAATTCGTCCGGGTAAGCCCACATCCGATTATATCAAAAAGATTCTCAACCGCATTACCTTGATGGGTGCTGTGTTCCTGGTTGTCATTGCGGCACTGCCTATGGTAGTATCCATATTTGCACCCAGCTTCTCCAGCCTTGCGTTTACGGGAACCTCGTTGCTTATCGTTGTCGGTGTAGCACTTGAGACCGTTCGCGACCTTGAGGCACAGCTTGCAATGCGGAATTACAAGGGATTCCTTGATTAAGCTGTTATTCAACGGAGGAAATTATGAATCTTATTTTAATGGGCGCGCCCGGTGCCGGTAAAGGTACCCAATCCGCTAAAATTTCCGAAAAATACCAAATTCCCGCCATTGCAACCGGTGATATTCTCCGTGCGGCAATCAAAGCAGGAACCGAGCTCGGTAAAGCTGCAAAGTCTTATATTGATGCAGGACAATTGGTTCCCGATTCTGTTGTAATCGGAATCATTAAGGAGTACCTTGCATCCGATGCTTGCAAAAACGGCTTTATTTTAGACGGTTTTCCCCGTTCCATTCCTCAAGCAGAGGCGTTGGACGAGATGGGCGTAAAGATTGATGTTGTACTCAGCATTGAGGTGGCGGATGAAAAGATTGTAGAACGCATGAGCGGACGCCGCGTTTGCTCTTGCGGCGCATCTTATCATGTTGTTTATAATCCCCCAAAAACAAACGATGTTTGTGACAAATGCGGCGCGGCGCTTTATGTAAGAGCCGATGACGCGGCAGAAACTGTAAAGAACAGATTGGCAACCTTCCATGCGCAGACAGAGCCTTTGAAGGATTATTATTCCGAAAAGGGACTGCTTGTAACCGTAGAAGGGCAGGAAGAGGTCGCGGATACCACAGCGTTGGTTTTCCGTGCGTTGCAAAAGTTCGAGGCGTGAGCGGATGATTCAATTAAAGAATTCAGCGCAAATTGCAGCGATGAAGGACGCAGGTCGTATTACGGGCGAAGCTTTGCTTGTTGCCCGTGATATGGTCCGCCCCGGTGTCAGCACTTATGAGATTGATGCGGCAATCCGCCGTTATATCGAAAAATGCGGTGCGACTCCGACATTTTTGGGCTACGGCGGCTTTCCCGCAAGCGCATGCATCAGTATCAATGACGAAGTAATCCACGGAATTCCGTCAAGAGACAGAATTTTGCAGGATGGCGACATTGTAAAAATTGATACCGGAGCGACCTATCGCGGCTATGTCGGCGATTCGGCTCGCACCATTCCGGTAGGGCAGATTCACGAGACGGCACGTAAGCTGATTGAGGTTACACGAAACAGCTTTTGGGCAGGTGTGGATGCTCTGCAGATTGGAAATCGACTGGGAGATGTCGGTTCCGCAATTGATACAGTGGTTTGTCAAAACGGATTTAGTACGGTTAAGCGTTATGTAGGGCACGGGATTGGCAGAGATATGCATGAATCTCCCGATGTTCCGAACTTTGGCACGGCAGGCAGAGGAATACGGCTTTGCGCCGGTATGACGCTTGCAATTGAGCCGATGGTAAATGTCGGTTCGTTTGAGGTCAAAGAAATGCCGGACGGTTGGACGGTAAAAACGCTGGACGGCTCGCTTTCCGCACATTATGAAAATACGGTTGCGTTGACGAGTGACGGTGTACTAATCCTTACCGAAGTTGAAAAAGGCTTCTGAAAACAACGAGGAGGGGTGATTATGGCACAAAAAGATGACGTAATCGAATTTGAAGGCACGGTGGTTGAGGCGTTGCCCAATGCCTGCTTTAAGGTTAAGCTTCCCAACGGTCATATCGTGACTGCGCATATTTCGGGTAAGCTCCGCATGAACTATATTAAAATTTTGCCCGGTGACCGCGTTACCATTGAGGTTTCGGTTTATGACCTGACCAAGGGACGTATTACCTGGCGCGCAAAATAAAGCAGAATCCAAATAAAGCAAGAAAGGTATGGTATATACGAATGAAGGTAAAACCATCCGTAAAGAAGATCTGCGAGAAATGCAAGATCATCAAAAGAAAAGGCAAAATAATGGTTATCTGCGAGAACCCCAAGCATAAGCAAAAGCAGGGTTAAGCAGCAAACCGAAAAATCAACAGAGAGGTGAATAAACAGTATGGCTCGTATAGCTGGTGTTGATATTCCGAACAACAAGCGCGTAGAGATTGCCCTTACCTATATTTACGGTATTGGACGCAAGAGCGCAAATGATATCCTTGCAAAAACCGGTATCAATCCCGATACCCGTGCAAAGGATTTGACCGAGGATGAAGTTGCCAAGCTTCGTGACGAGATTGAAAAATCCTACACCGTAGAAGGTGATCTTCGCCGTGATGTTGCAATGAACATCAAGAGAATGGTGGAGATTAACTGCTATCGCGGTATCCGTCACAGAAAAGGCTTGCCCGTAAGAGGTCAAAGAACCAAGACCAATGCAAGAACTCGTAAAGGTCCCGCAAAGACCATTGCGAACAAGAAGAAGTAAAGGAGTGGC
>CAYYCU010000133.1:0-4476 GCA_964470415.1 uncultured Ruminococcus sp. | reverse complement strand
GTCTCTTAAGAGAGGGCGAAAAGGCTTCCCAAAAGGTGTATGAAGTGGTACCGATGAGCAAATGGTGTGAAACGGAAGATTGAAATGAATAAAATAAAAAAGCACCCACCGTTTTTTCAAACGATGCGTGCTTTTTTATGGTGTGGTTGTGGGAATATTCTTTGTTTATTGCTCTCCGAATTTTGCGGCGCGAAGCAATTTACAAATTGAAATTTACTGAATTGCTTTTTTCATTTCCATATACGGAAGAACATCGTATCCGCATTTTTTGTAAACATTTACGGCTCTCTCATTTTCGGCTTCGACTTCTAAACGAAGCAGAGAATGAGGGTATTTTTCTTCTATGAAATGAAGAAAATGGCTGCCGATTCCCAAACCGCGATATTCGTTTTTAATGTATATATCTTCGATCCAAATACAGGGCTTTCCGAATTCTGTTGAGAAGCTTTTTGCCAACATGGCATATCCCTGTATGCCATTGTCGCTTTCAAAAACATAACCTTCAATATACGGATTATCGCGAATACAGTTGTCTATGTCTGCATGAAATATTTCTTCTGAACCATTCGTGAACACTGCTTCGGAAGCATAAAATGTTCTCATCATTTCAAGAATTTGCTGTCTGTCTTTTTCTTCTATATATCTAATCTTACTTTCCATACCTTTATCTCTTTCAAATTCTCATTTATCGGTGAGATGATTGTATCATATTTTTATGAATCATTCAAGCGGTTGCACATCAAAAGCAGGGGTAAGGCTCTATACCGATTTCTGCTTGATGAGGTGTCATAAGCCTTGGATTTCCAATGAACGAATACCGAATAAAAGCGAAACGATTTTTTGCATATCGCAGGGAAGAGGACAGGTAAAATGCATTTCGGTATCGGTACCGGGATGTGTCAGTATCAATTCTTTTGCGTGGAGGCACTGTCCGTGTATGAGCGCCGCATGCTTGGCTTCAAATCTTGTTTTGGAACCGCCATATACCGCATCGCCCAAAAGCGGATGCCCGACAGAGGATAAGTGGACGCGAATTTGATGTGTCCGTCCGGTCTCCAATTCACAACGAAGAAAGGTGAAGCTTTGACCTTCCGCGGTTCCGCGAGCCAATACCGTCCAATGCGTAACGGCTTCACGCGATTGCAACTCGGCGTTGCGTATCACCGCCATACGCTTACGGTCAATGGGATGCCGTCCGATCGGTGCATTGATTGTACCGCTGTCTTCTTTCAAATTACCAATGGCAATGGCATAATAAATGCGGCGAATGCGGTGACCTTTGAGCTGTTCGGCAAGAGCCAAATGGGTGGCATCGTTTTTGGCTGCCACCAAAAGGCCGGAGGTATCCTTGTCAATGCGATGCACAATGCCCGGACGAATGACGCCGCCGATTCCCGAAAGGGAGGCGCCGCAGTGGTAAAGCAGTGCATTGACCAGTGTGCCGTCCGGATTTCCGGCGGCAGGGTGTACCACCATACCAACGGGCTTGTTTATGACAATGAGATCCCGATCTTCATATACGATGTCGAGCGGAATGTTTTGCGGAAGTGCCGTATCCGGCTCCGGTTCGGCATACATAATTTTTACCCGGTCTCCGGCTTTGACTTTGTATTTTTTATCACAGCTTTTTCCGTTTACCGAAACGGCGTTTTGTTCAATCAAACGTGCCACAGACGAGCGCGTTGCGTCTCCCGCTTCGGCTGCAAAACAGTCTAACCGTTTTCCCGCATCGGCATCGGTCACCACCAGCAAGGTTGCGGTGCTTTCCGATTTTTCAATCTGTTCTTGATTCTTCATCATGGTTCTCCGCTTGAATCACGTTCTCTTGCGTTTCCGTTTTCTTTTTTTGCTTGCTTTCCGAAATCATGTCAAAAATCAAATAACCCATTACCATAAAAGCGCCAACGGTGACAAAAGAATCCGCTACATTGAATATGGCAAAATCAATCAGTGTGAAGTCAATAAAATCAATTACATATCCCAAAAAGAAACGGTCAATCATATTGCCGATTCCGCCGCCGACAATCATGGCAAGTGCAATTTGTATCCACTTGCTTTTGGGACGAAAACGGATAAGATAAACCAATAGGGCAACAATGGCGATTGCGGAAAAAAGCATAAATACCCAACGGTGGTTGCTTAACATTCCAAAAGCGGCTCCCTTGTTGGTATGAAAAGTGAAATGCAAAACATCCTGCCAAAGGGGAAAGGACGGCTCTCCCTGCAAGTAAACGACCGCCAACCATTTGGTGAGTTGATCAAGCGCAACCGCGCCTATGATAATGGAAATAATAAGAATCATAGGGGTTCCTTTCTTTTATCTTGTTCGGTTTTGGAAAAAAGGCGGGGGAGAAACTTTTTTCAAAATTTCTTCCCCGCAAATGGATTTAAATCAGAATGTTTTTGCAACGCATGCAAAGGAATCCGCCGTCTGCGGTGTGCTCACCTTCGGTTGCATAGCTCCAGCAACGGTCGCACTTGCAACCGTCTGCCGGTTCAACCAAAACACCAATGCCGGATGCACTTTCGGTCAGTGCGCCATCGGGGGCTGTCGCATTGCGAATTGTAACGCCGGAAACGATGAATACGGTTTTCAGCTCTTCTCCGAAAGAGGAAAGCATGGCAATCATATCGGCGTCCTGCGTGTAGAGTGTGATTTTTGCTTCCAGCGATTTTCCGACCAATTTTTCAATGCGGGCAATTTCCAATGCTTTCATAACGTCATCGCGCATTTCAAACAGGTGATTCCATTTTTCCGCCACTTCGGGGAAGCAGAGGGCTTCATTGTAGTCGGGCATATCGTTAAGGAATACGCTTTCCTGCTTGTCGCCGTCAATGTGCGGAATAGCTTGCCACATTTCCTCCGCCGTAAAGGCAAGAATGGGAGCCAACAGACGAATCAGACCGGAAAGGACAAAATACATGGCTGTTTGTGCACTGCGGCGCGCTTTGCTGTCTGCCTTTTCGGTATATACGCGGTCCTTGGTAATATCAATATAAAGTTTTGAAAGCTCGGTGGTACAGAAATTTCCGATGCTGTGTGCAATGGGATGAAATTCAAACGCATTGTAGGATGCCCGTACCTGCTTGGTTAAATCGTTCATTGCCGAAATAATCCAACGGTCAATTTCGTACAGATCTTGGAAAGGCAATGCGTCTGTATTGGGGTTGAAGTCTGCAATATCGGCAATTAAAATGCGAACGGTGTTGCGGATTTTACGGTAGGCATCGGAAAGCTGTTTAAAGATGGCTTCCGAAACGCGGACATCTACACGGTAATCTGCGGAGGCCGCCCAAAGGCGAACCAAATCCGCACCATATTTTTGAATCATATCCAAGGGATCTACGCCGTTGCCCAAGGATTTATGCATGGCTCTTCCTTCTCCGTCTACCACCCAACCGTGTGTCAGAACATTGCGGTAGGGGGCCTGTGCCTCATTGCGAGAGCCAACGGCGGTAAGAAGAGAGGACTGGAACCAGCCGCGGTATTGGTCGGCGCCTTCCAAATAAAGGTCGGCAGGCCACTTTAGATTTTCTTTGTTTTCCAAAACGGAAAAATGTGTGGAGCCGGAGTCAAACCAACCGTCCAAAGTGTCGGTTTCCTGCGTAAAGTGTTTGCCGCCGCAATGCGGGCAGGTAAATCCTTCCGGCAACAGCTCGGAAGCCGCTTTTTCATACCAAATGTTGGAGCCGTATTCGGTAAACAGCTCCGAAACGCGGGCAATGGTTTCATCGGTACAAATCGGCTTTTTGCAATCATTGCAGTAAAATACGGGAATGGGGAGTCCCCAATGGCGTTGACGGGAAATACACCAGTCTGCGCGTTCGCGTATCATTTGTTTCATGCGCTCGCCGCCCCAATCGGGCATCCACTGTACGTTATCGCATGCTTTGATGGCTTCATCTTTAAACGCTTCAACCGAGCAGAACCACTGCGGTGTTGCACGGAAGATAATGGGATTTTTACATCTCCAGCAGTGAGGATATTCGTGTTCAAATTCCTTGGAAGCAAACAGAGCACCGCTTTCTTTCATATCGGCAAGAATGGCGTCATTGGATTGGTCGTAACGCAACCCCGCAAATTTTCCGGCTTCTTCCGTTTGGTAACCGCGGTCGTCAACCGGAACCAATGCGGGAAGTCCGTAGCGCCGACAGGTCACGTTATCGTCTGCACCGAAACCGCCCGCGGTGTGAACGCAGCCGGTACCGCTGTCCATGGTGACGTAATCGGCTACGACCAGCAAGCTGTCACGGTCAAGAAAGGGGTGCTGTGCGGTCATGTATTCAAATTCAAGTCCCCGGCGCGTTGCAACAGTTTCATAACTTTCGATGTTGCCCTCTGCCATGGTTGCCGCGACCAATGCCTCTGCAACAATATAGTATTCACCGTTCGCCGCTTTTACAATGGTATAATTTTCGGCGGGATTGAGCGCAATTGCCTGGTTTCCGGGAAGTGTCCATGTGGTTGTAGTCCAA
>CAYYCU010000132.1:0-4506 GCA_964470415.1 uncultured Ruminococcus sp. | reverse complement strand
ATCGCTATCACGATGAGGAGCTCTATCAAGCTGAAATTCTCTATATCCTTAAACTTTTTGCTCATGACATGGTTCCTTTCTTGACTTGTTTTATGATTTATTGTTTGCACGCAGGATGTACCGATGCGCAACTGACCGCGTATGAATTCCCGGCATAATGCCGATCGTTTCTGTGCGGTGTTGATGATTTCGATGGTGCACCTTCCGATTGCCGCATAATCGTATTGTCCCGCAGGGATTGATTTTGTTGTGCAGGCTTACACCAGGGAGAGGGTAATACAGTGAAAGTGATGCTGTTTGTTGTTGTCGGCATTGTCTCTTTGAGCCATAATTGCAAGGTCCATTGACCGAGTTGCAGTCCATCTGTTTTTAATGTGATTTCTGATAGCCCTGTAGAGAGCATTTGGGAAGGCAGAGAGATTTTCTGTCCTGATGAATGCACCAATTCTCCTTCCACATGGAGCCCGCTTTGATGAGAAGATCGTGTTTCCATCGTGAAATGGATGGGATTGCTGCTGATTACCTGTTTGTTCAGAGGGGGAATGACAGTGATGGATGAAAGCATTTCGGTTTTTGAATTGTTGTCTTTTACGAAAGTCAATCTACCCCATTTATCCCGTTCCTGGAAACTGTGTGCAACTCTTGCCCATGAGAAGATCGCATTATGGCTGTGAAATTCACGTCCCACATTGAATTTCCATGTGGTTCCCGGTATCGGTGGCTGGTTCAGTCCGAAGTAGTGCCATGGAATCAATATCTTATTACTCGTTCCACCGCTTGAATTAATCGGAGATTTCGTGTAACTCCGGATACCTGCGGCAGGAATCATCTGTTTATTTTTGAGGAAAGTTTTGGCTCCGGCAGAATTAAACATAAGATGGAACTGATTCCCGTTCGGCAGATCGAAGAAAAATTCAAAACAATCATCCTGCCACATATTTACATCGTTGTCGATCCGCTTGTATCTGTATGGTTTTGCCGGCCGGACATGATTTGCCGTGGTAAAGATTGCCAGTCCTTCCGGCAGACATGCCAGGTAGGCGTAGGAGGCACTGCTTGGTTGACTCTGTTTTTGAAATTCCTCAAGGCTGCTGGCTCTGGCTCTGAGCATGGCCTCATGCGCTGCCAGGTATTTCAGGGGAGTAACAGGTTTGCTCCAGAATTTTTCCATCCGTTCTCCGGATTTTTCCAGTTCACCATGAGAAATTTTTACATCGACAGCATAATTGGTTTTCTTCTGCGGAGGCTGAGGAACCTTTCTGACCGTAATCACGGGATTGCCGGGGGAGACGGCTGAGACGGGCCGGCAGCCTGATAACTTTTCAATTGCCTGGAAAACCTGCCAGCGACGTGCGTTCAAGTCTTCATTTGTGAGCATTGAGGCATAAATCTGTGCCGTGCCGTTTACAATCGGCAAATCTGCACTGACATCTTTCAGCACCTTGCGTCCGAATTCGGCCAGTGACACATTTCCGGATTTTTCCTGTTCCATGATTAGTCGTTTCAAATGTTCACATGCAGCATAATCAACGATTCCTTCATGAATCTGCTCTACCTCCAGGGAGGAAACCACTCCTTTGTCCGAAAGGCGGAGGAACTGCCATTGCATTTTTGGAGATATCCACTGGTCTGCCCATTGATGATGCCCTTTGGAACGGAGACGCTGTTGAAGAAAGCCGAACGCCAGACGGGTCGGGCCATAATTGTAGCTCCATATTTCCGCTTTGTCTTTTTCTGCCTTTTGCAGTGCCTCTTCCGTCCAGCTGTTGTACTGGCGGTGCTTTACATGGTCTCTGGCTCCAAAATCCGGAAGCGTGCTGTCATAGCCAAGTGTATTGTCTACAAAAAACGACAATTCCGGACATTCCTTCATGATTACAGGCATAAAGGAGGAGTAACAGGCATTTTTATATGGATGTCTGTGGTCTCCCAGTTCTTCTTCCGGAAGGACTCCGATTTCCGGCCATTTTTCCTTTTCGGCTGTTGTCAGAAGATGATGGAGCGCCTGTGCGTAGAGTTTTCGTGCGCTTTCTGAATATGGTACTTTACTTGATTTACGTTGTGCCATTGTGATCCCGATATCACCTGCCGGTGCCTTGCCGCCGAGTTGTTCAAGTTTCCGGGCAACAGCATTGCTCCAGTAACCTATGTCGCGCAGGTCAATAATCAGTTTTCCTTGCAGACCACTTTGTTTCATTGCCATTGCGATCAGGCTGAAATCAGTGAAATTGCCGGTAACTTCGCCGTTGACATAGCGCAGATCCGGGAAATTGTCATAAAGAGTCAGAGAGTTCAGGCGGCGGGTTTTGTAAAAATTAAAATATCTGTTCAGATTTTCTTTGACAAGGCCCTCCGGAGATGCGTAAAATTTGCCATGGGGATCATAGAGATTGCCATTGATATAGAAGCCGAAATTTCCGGCATCAGGTATTCTGAACGGCATGACCCGGAGTGTGACCGGCATTGCCAATGTATTGTTCCCCGAGTTGAGATTTATTGTTCCACTGTATCTTCCCGGCGGGGTGTCCCGGGGGATATTGAACAGCACTATCATATTAATTTGTTCTCCGGCTTTCAGCGATTTCAACTCCGGTGTGAGCAGCATGGAACGGTTGAATGCCGGATTTTCTGCAGGTGGGGCAAGTTGAAAGAAACGAATCTGATTACTTTCGATGACGGCAGGTCCTTTCAAAGGCGATGCACTGATGTGCATATCTTCAAGTCCGCGCAGAACAAACAGTGAAAAAGAGGCGGAAATATAGTCATCCGATGCGGAGACCAGACGGATTTGCCGATTCATTTCAGAATCATGCCAGACAAAAGGTTTTTTCCAATTATGATTTAAATCGACAACGGTGGCGGTAAATCCGCATTTCCTGTCCAGAGCAGTTTCTTTATAATAGGGAAAGGCAACAGCATGTTCAAAGTGATTTCGTCCATTCTGTAATCCTGTTCCTGTGGTGTCCATGACGCTGAATGGATCGGCGGCAATGACATTGCATAAGACACATCCCAGTGCCAGTATGATTTTCAGTTTCATTCTATGTTTCTCCAAATATTAAATATTTCAGATTTTATCCCGACAGGTTTGCTGATGCTTAATCCGTAATCAGAGTGAAGCCGCTGCTTACGGAACCGCTTTGAACCGGAAGAAAATATTTTTTATAGTTCGTCTTTATCTCCTCGGTCGTAAGGGCTCCTGCTGATCCGTCTATAAAAGCAAAGTCTGCCTTGCGGGAATGCCTGAGATCATCAATTGGATACCAACTGGCGGGATTCCTTGTTAATACCGGCGGAGGAACCGCCGTTCCGCCGCTTGCTTCACAATTGAAGTATCCTGCTCCCGGATGAGATACTTCGGATGAGCCGTAAACTGTTGAGTCAGCGACTAATACTGTTCTTTTTCCGCCGTTACGCATCAGCAGACTCATTTTTATTGATGGTTTCTCCGAGTTTTTACCTGTTGCAGAGAATCCGGTAATTTCTTTGGGGAGTCCATAGTGAACATACAAAGCGTCGTTGTAGTCATCAAGTTTAACCAGTTTGTTGGAAGAACAGGAAGGACACTGAAAAGATTTATGGCTGGAAAGATATTTATTATTTTTGAATTGCAGACTCCAGTATGTTCCTCCTGTTGTATCCGTGAAGCAGGCTGCTGAAAACCCCTGGTAATCATCCGTATAGTAAAAGATGGCTGTACCGATTTGTTTCAGATTGCTCACACAACTGATTCCTTTCGCTGCATCTCGCGCTTTGCCCAGCGCGGGAAGCAGCATCGCCGCTAAAATTGCGATGATCGCTATAACGATCAACAGCTCTATCAATGTGAAAAACTCTCTTTCCTTGCATCTTTTGCTCATGATATGGTTCCTTTCTTGATTTGTTCTATGATTTATGCTGCACGCAGGATGTGCCGATGCACAACTGCCCGCGTATGAACTCCTGATAGAATGCCGGATGCTCCTGTGCGGCATTGGCATTGATGATTTCCACGGCGCGCCTGCCGATTGCCGCATAATTGTTGTCAATGGTCGTGACGGAGGGAACCAGAATTTTACTGGAGTTCCAGTCATCCATGCCGACGATGGAAATATCTTCCGGGATTCGAAAACCTCTTTCGGGAAGGAGGCGCAGGCACCATTGAATCGTAACCGCATTTCCCAGAATCAGGGCATCCGGCTTCAGAGGCAGAATGTCGTCCAGCATTTTTTCCGTAAGTTCCCGTGTATTGATCTCGCCGAGCGGCTCCTTGTAAATGAATTCATCCCGCATGGTGGCTCCATAATCGCGGTAGGCGTCCCGCAGTGCCTGCTCGCGGACTTCCGCATCGAAGGGGCGGTGGTTCACCTTCGCGAAGATGATCCGCCGTCTGTTCAGCTCCAGAAGATAATCCGCCGAAAGCCTGAAGTTCGCATAATAGTCGGGCGAGACGAAAGAGAATTTCTCGTCGGTCATAGGCTTGCTGATGAAAAGCGTATTCTTGAACGGGCGGAACAGCGGGGGAAT
>CAYYCU010000131.1:0-4529 GCA_964470415.1 uncultured Ruminococcus sp. | reverse complement strand
TGACCGCACAAAGTTAGATGACCACTGCACCCTCGGGGTCGAGGGGCGACACGCCTCTCGTTGTCTCTGGGGGGCCAAAGGGGAAAGCGCCGAAGCGCCGCCGGTGGCGGATGGAGTGAGGCGCTTTCGAGGAAGCGGCGGGAGAATTGCGAGCGAAGGCGAGCAAGGCGACCTTTGCCGCGACGGTGACTGCGGCCCCTCGTGTGTTTTCCCACCGCTTTTGCACATACAAAAGCGGTGCCTGCGGAGCACAGGCGTGCTCCAAGCTCACCGCGTTCGCGGTGCCGCTGAGGGCCGACACCCTTTTGAAAAGCGCTGCTCAAAGAGCAGCAAAAGAGGGTTCTCTTCCAAAAGAGAATACCCCTTGCGAAAATATGCCGCGGGAACCACGGCAAAATCCCGCCGCCCTCGGGCGGCAAAAGAAAGGAGTTCTCCATGCGTCTTGATAAATACCTCAAGGTCTCACGCCTCATCAAGCGCCGCACCGTCGCCAACGAGGCATGTGACCTCGGCCGCATCACCGTCAACGGCCGTGTCGCCCGCGCCTCCTATGAGGTCAAGGTCGGCGACCGCATCGCGCTTCATTTCGGCGAGCGCACGCTCACCGTCGAGGTCCTCACCGTAGCCGAGAGCGTCGGCAAGGCCGATGCCGCCGCGCTCTACCGCGAGCTGCCGAACGAATAAAGCGCCGCATTTTTGTCATATTCGGGACACGCCTCCCATACACTTTCCTGTGTATGGGAGCTTTTGCCGTGCAAAACGCAGTAAAAACCGAAAAGCGCCGTCCTCCCGCCCCCACGGGACGGCCGAAAACGATGCGCCGCACTTTTGCCGGCTTTCGCAGTGCGCCTCGGCGCATGAGGTTTATTTTTTTCAGGAGGTCTCTCTATGCCCTACGATGCCCTTTCCTCCCCCGCCGCGCACCGCATCGAGCTTGACGGGCGCGAACGCCTGATCGTCACGGGCGTTGACGATGTTGACCGCTTCGACGACAGCGAGATCGTCATGACCACCTCCGCCGGCGTGCTCATCGTCACCGGCGAGGGCCTGCACATCGGCAAGCTCAGTCTTGACGGCGGCGAGCTTCATGTGGACGGACACATCGACTCGCTCTCCTACGAGCCTGCCCCCTCCTCCGGCGGACTGCTCAGCCGCCTGTTCGGGGGCTGACCATGGGCATTGAGATCACCTCTCAGCTCGCGGGCCTGCGCACCTCGCTCCTGCTCGGCGCGGCCCTTGCTCTGCTCTACGATGCCCTGCGCGCACTGCGTCTGCGCCGCAGCACGCACCGCGCCCTGACCGGAGCGCTCGACGCGCTCTACTGCCTTGTCCTCGCCGCCGCGCTGCTCGCCTTCACGCTCCGCGTCGGCGGCGGTGAGCTGCGCCTCTATATGCTCCTCGCCGTGCTCGTCGGCGCGGCTTTGAGCTTCGCGCTCCTCTCCCCGCTCCTCCGCCCGCTCTGGGATTTCTGGGCCGAGAGCCTTTTCGCCTTTGCGCGGCTTTTGCGCGCGCCGCTCCTGCTCGCGGAAAAATATTATGGTAAACTGCACAAACTTGCAAAAAAGCTCTTTCTTTTTTTCCGCTGCTCCCTTATAATAGAAAATTACAAATGGTCGGCGCGGCGTTCGCTTCGCGCCGCCGCGCGAAGGGAGGGGCTTCATCATGGCGGAAAAGGCGGCGGCACCGCGCAAGCGGGGCGGCAGCGCACTCGCGGCGCTTCTGCTGCTCGTGCTCGCGCTGCTCATCGGCAGCCATCTGCTCACGCTGCGCACAAGGATCGCTGATGCCGAGGCGGAAAAAGCCTCCCTTGCCACACAGGTCGAGGAGCTTCGGCGCGAAAACGACGCGCTCTCCTCCGCGCTCGACAAGGCGGACGATGACGAGTATTTGCAGGAGCTTGCCCGCGAGCAGCTCGATATGGTCTCCCCCGGCGAGCGTATTTTTTACGATGTCAGCAATTGACCTCTGTGAAAATTCAAAAAACGCTCAAAATCACCATAATTTCTGCACAGAAACGGCGGCATAAATGCCGCCGTTTTCGTTTTTTTAACAATTTTTTTACGCCGACGCGCTTTCGTCTTGCGCCTCCGCGCGCGGGCGTGATATAGTAGGCTCACTGTATGTGTGTATTTCAGGAGGGATCTCTATGTTTTCGACCTATTTTCACGATCTGCGTGCCGAATTTGTCGGCTATAACTCGCAAAAGCTCCTCAAGGACATCATGGCGGGCCTGACGGTCTGCGCCGTGGCGCTGCCGCTCGCGCTCGCCTTCGGCGTCAGCTCGGGCGCGTCCGCCGCCGCGGGACTTGTCACCGCCATCCTCGCGGGCATCGTCATCGCCCTGCTCGGCGGCGCGAGCTATCAGGTGTCCGGTCCCACGGGCGCGATGAGCGCCGTGCTCATCGGCATCGTCACGCAGTACGGCTTACAGGGCGTTTTCTTCGCCTGCTTTGCCGCGGGCGTGCTGCTCCTCGCCGCCGGACTTCTGAAGCTCGGCCGTCTCATCGGCTTCATCCCCATGCCCGTCATCATGGGCTTCACCTCTGGCATCGCCGTCATCATCGCGCTCGGTCAGGTCGATAACTTCTTCGGCACCGTCTCCGAGGGCAGCTCCGACCTTGCGCGCCTCGCCTCCTACGCCCGTCTCGGCTTCCGTCCCGACCCCCACACCGTTTTCATCGGCGCGCTCGTGGTCGCCGTCATGCTCCTCTGGCCGAAAAAGTGGGGCGCCCGCGTCCCCGGCTCGCTCGTCGGCATCATCGCCGCTACCGCGGCCGCCGCGCTGCTCGGCTTCAATGACCTCGCCGTCGTCGGCGACATCCCCCGCACACTCCTCCTCGCCGACCGTCTCCACCTCACGAGCCTCAGCCTCGATATGCTCTCGAACCTCGTCTCCCCCATCGTCACCATCGCCGCCCTCGGCATGATCGAGAGCCTCCTCTGCGGCGCGTCCGCCGCGCGCATGAAGGGCGAGCCCTTCCACGCCGATCAGGAGCTCATCGCCCAGGGCGTGGGCAACATCCTTCTCCCCTTCTTCGGCGGCGTACCCGCCACCGCGGCCATCGCCCGCACCAGCGTCGCGGTCAAATCGGGCCAGCAGACCCGCCTCACGAGCCTCTTTCACTCGCTGTTCCTGCTGCTGTCCATGTTCCTGCTCGGCGGCGTGATGGCGCGCCTGCCCCTCTCCGCGCTCGCGGGCGTTCTGATGGTCACTGCCTGGCGCATGAACGACTGGGCGGGCATCCGCTACATCTTTGCCCACCGCTTCAAGTCCGCCATCAGCCAATTTCTCATCACCATGCTCGCCACCGTCGTCTTCGACCTCACCGTCGCCATCATCCTCGGCGTGGTCTACTCCGCCATCCTCTATGTTGCCAAGTCCAGCCGCATTCAGGTCGCCTTCTCCACCATCGACGGCAACCGCCTGCGCTACGATGTCGGCAAGTCCCCCATTCTCGACTCCGCGGGCGTCGTCTATGTCACCGGCTCGCTCTTCTTCGGCGCGGTCGATGAGTTCAACCACCGCATGAACGACATCCCCGAGGAGGATCACCTCATCCTCTCCCTGCGCGGTATGCCGAGTGTGGATGTCTCCGGCGCGCAGGCCGTGCTCGAGCTGTGCGAGCGCCTGCTCGCCAAGGGCCACAGCGTCAACTTCTGCTGCGTATGCGACGAGGTCCGCTCCTACTTCGACCGCGCGGGCATCACCTCCCTCGTCGGCGAGGCCGCCTACTTCCCCAGCGCCGACAAGGCCATCCTCGCCCTGCTCGACCTGGAGCTTCTCGAGGAATAAGCGTACGCTCACCTTCCAAAGGACTGCCGCGAAAGCGGCAGTCCCTTTTTCTTCTCCGTGCATAATACATAAAGCTTCACGCGCTAAGACACACCGCGAAATGCCGTAAGGATACAGCGCGTGAAGCTTTTTGCGCATCATTTTCGGTTGCCCCGGAGGGGCGAGAAAATGGCGCATTTCTCCTCCTTTTTATGCGATGCAAAGCATCGCATAAAAAGGAGCCGCCGTCTCACGACAGCGGCCCAAGCGGGTGGGATATTGGAAAGCTTCCGATGCTTATGATAGCAGACTTGTCCCCTTCGTGCAACAGGAGCTTTTGCCGAACCGCGCCGAAGGCGGTCGAAGCGTGTCGGGCGCGTCATTTTCGTCAAAAGCAACAAAAATATTTTTTCACGCGCGTCCCTATTGGCGAAACGCTCTTTTCGTGTTATAATCAGTAAAAGTGAAGAGGGAGTCGGCAAAGGCTTCCTTTTTGCTTTCCCATCCGCACACTCGCAGAAATTGAAAGGAGCGAACCGTTATGAAGTTCACATTTACCTGCAAAAAGATCTCCCTCAACGACTCCGTCAAGGCCTATGCCGAGAAAAAGATCGGCAAGCTGGAGAAGTATTTTCGGGAGGAACCCGAAGCAACTGTGACCTTCGCCGTGGAGAAGAAGAATCGCTGCATTGTCGAAGTGACGCTCCGCGGTGCCAACGGCACACTGTTCCGTGCTGTCTGTGAGGACGCTGACGGC
>CAYYCU010000130.1:0-4530 GCA_964470415.1 uncultured Ruminococcus sp. | reverse complement strand
CATTTTGCAATTGCCGCCTTGCCGAATGCCGTCAGCCCCTCTGCCGTGTCGTGCGCACCGCCAAGGCAGGTTTTGCCTTTCCAAAGCGGTGTAAAAATACGGATTCCGGCTTTGTAAAGCTGTTCAACACGTTCGATTTTTTCTGCCAAAATCCGACCGTCCTCCACACCGATTAACAGAGTGGGGCGGGAATCATCGGCAACCGCGGTGGCAATTTGCGCTTCCCGATTTTGTACGGACGGATCCTTTTTCAAATTTTCCAGCATGGCAAGACATTGCGTCCAGCCCGCCTCATCGTCCAAACCGTAATCTGTCCAAAGCGCCATGACCTGTATGTAGCGTTCAAATACGGTTGCTTGCTCCAGTGAGACCGCCAGCTCGTTTTTGGCAAGCGGCTGTTTTGTTCGAAGCATTTCATAAGCCGTATCGCAATGAAAATCAAAAAGAGATAAATGCATAGTATGCCTCCTTAATATGCCGCTTTCATGTGGTTGATTTTTATTATTTTCGGCTTTTTTGCGGCAGTGCCTTTCAACAGCCAAATTTCAATAACGTCCATGCGCGGTTGCTTTTTTGTGGGATGCTCATATAAATATTTTTGCGCCGCATAGCGCGTGTGCTTCTGCTTTTCGTAATTCACGGCAAGACCGGGAGGCGGAGCGGTAGCCGATTCTTGTTCGGAATAGGAACGCGTTTTGACTTCCACAAATACAATTTCACGCAAAGTGGAAGCGACAATGTCAATTTCGCATTTTTGTGCGCGCCAGTTGCGCGCTTGGATGCGATAGCCGTGCAGACGCAGATAGCGCGCCGCACAGCGTTCTCCCCAATCTCCGATTTCCTTGGTGTTTGAAAATGTCATGCTTTTTTCTCCAAAAAGCGAATGAACTGTTTGCGGTGAATGGGTGCCGGCCCGTATTGGCGAAGTGCGTCCATATGCATTTTTGTGCCGTAGCCTTTGTGCTTTGCAATTCCGTATTGAGGATATTGTTTATCCAATTCCAAGCATGCACGGTCACGTGTGACTTTTGCAAGAATGGAAGCGGCGGCAATGCTTGGGCAGGTGGCGTCTCCCTTAATGACCGCGCGGGCGGGAATTTGAAAATCTCTGGCAATATTTCCGTCGATTAAGGCAAAGTCGGCTTTTACGCCGAGACCGTTTATGGCGCGGCGCATGGCAAGCAAATCCGCTTCCAAAATATTGAGCGCATCAATTTCTTCCACAGTTGCCTCGGCAATGCAATAAGCAATGGCATTTTGACAGATAAAATCATATAAAAGCTCTCGCTTTTTGGGCGTCAGCTTTTTGGAATCGTTGAGCCCGTCTATCACCAGTCCGTCCGGAAGAATGCAGGCTGCGGCAACTACGGGACCGCATAAAGGACCGCGTCCCGCTTCGTCCACACCGCATACCGTTGCAAAGCCTTCCGCATGCAGTGCGCGTTCCAATTGATATTCAAGCACGGGTAAGCTCCTCCTTTGTAAAACGGTCCAATGTTATTCGTCCGATTTTTGCGGCACGAAATTCATCCAAAAGCATAATGGCGGTACGTTCGGTGTTGATTTCTCCTCCGCTGATGAGAAAACCGCGCTTTTTTCCGATTGCTTCAAACAATTCATAATCGGTTAAATCTCGGTAATTTTCCATATTGCCAAGCTTGTAACGGGCACAAAGCTGTTCGGGGTAGAGCAGGCGCAACCGTTTGCAAAGTACGGTTGCCAGTGATTCAATATCCAAAACGCCATCGCGAATGGCACCGGTCAGCGCCAAATTTTCTCCTACACGTTTTTCTTCAAATTTAGGCCAAAGAATACCGGGCATATCCAAAAGATCCACCCCGATTTTGGTAGACACCCACTGTTTATCCAGCGTAACGCCGGGACGGTCCTCAACCTTTGTTTTTTTGTTTCCGCAAATGCGATTGATGAGTGAGGATTTTCCGACATTGGGAATTCCGAGCACCATGGCGCGCACCCGTCTGCCCGCCATTCCTTTTTCTTCATACCGTTGCAGCTTTTCTGCCAAAATATCGCGAATAGCGGCGCCGAGGCGGTTGATTCCTTCACCTGTTACGCAGTCGGTTAAAAGGCAAACGGTATTGCCTGCGGTGTAAATCTGTTGCCATCTTTTGTTTTGATTGGCGTCCGCCAAAGACGCTTTGTTGAGCAACAGCAAAACCGGCTTGCCTTCCGTGAGGCGTGCAATTTCCGGGTTGCGGGAGCTGTATGGAATTCTCGCATCCAGAATTTCGATGACGATATCCACATTTTTTAAATTTTCCGAAATCATGCGGCGTGTTTTTGCCATATGACCGGGAAACCATTGTATATTTTCGGAAGGCATCTTGAATACCGAAATCCTTTCTGATTTTTGAATTTTTAAAGTGCAACAACCGTTGACTTAAGAAAATACGGCAAACGGAGCCAGACGGATAATTGCCTTGCCGAGAATGCAACGCGCATCTACAAAACCGATGTCGGCATCGCGGCTGTCCTTGGAGTTATTGCGGTTATCTCCCATTACAAATACGTGTCCGCTCGGAACGGTTGCGGAAAAAGTATTGGTTGCAACATCATAGCCGTAATCTGCAAACAGGTTGTAATATCCGAGGTCTTTGCCGGTAAAACGGTCTTTCAAAACGGCATGCGTATCATTGTATGTTACCCCGTCAATCAAAATTTCCCCCGTGTTAAAATTAATTTGCACCGTCTGTCCTTCGGTGGCGATTACGCGCTTAACCATTCTTTTTTCGGTATTGGAATTTTCATTTTCCGTCAAATGAAAAACCACAATGTCGCCTGTTTTCGGTGTGTAACCAACGCTGTACAGCAACAGATTTTGACCGTTATAGAGCGTGTTCTCCATGGAACTGCCTTCCACGCGGCAGAGACGGACAAAAAAAGTAAACAGAATGATGACGGCAAAAACCGACCATGCAAACATTTCCAAAATATCAAAAGCAAACGATACCGCACGCCGCGAAGGCTTTTCGGGCGGTTGGGTATTTTCATTTTCTGTATTCCGGTTTTCTTCCATCGGGAAATCCGAATTCTGCATAAAACATGCTCCTTTCTTTTATCGGTCTTGCATCAGAGCGTCCATCAAGGTGTATCCGTTTTCTATATACAGTCCTGTTTTTGCGGCGCTTTCTTCGCAGAATTGCGCTACGCCGGAGGCATTTTGCTTGGAGCTGTAAATCAAAAAGGGAACGGGCAAAGAGGTATGTGTGCGCAAACGGATGGGAGTGGGATGGTCGGGAAGAATCATAATTTTAAAATCTTCGCCGGTGCTTTGCAGGTACACATAAACCGGAGCCAAAATCTTTTTGTCAATCAGCTCTATGGAAAGCACTTTGTTTTCGGTTTCCGCCCGGTGTCCGCACTCATCCGGTGCCTCCACGTGGATGTAAACGTAGTCACAGCCTTGGCGAAATGCCTCGATTGCGGCATTTGCCTTGCCGGTGTAGTTGGTATGGACATTGCCGGTGGCGCCTTCCACATCAATGGATTTCATACCGGCGCAAAGGCCGATGCCCTTAATCAAATCCACCGCCGATATTACGGCAGCATCCAGTCCCCATTTTTCGCGGAAGTTGGGGAGCTGCGGCTTTTTGCCGGGGCTCCAAAGCCATGCGGAGTTTGCCGGCTTCAGTCCACGTGCGCGCCTTGCCTCATTGACGGGATGGTGATTGAGAATGCGGTAGCTTTCGCGCATCAGACGGTAAAATTCCAATCCGCCGTTTTCCGCTTTCGGCAAATAGTCGCCAATGCGTTTTCCCAAAATATCGTGCGGGCGCATAAAGGGATATTTATCATCGCCGTTTTTCCAAATCAGGCAATGGCGGTAACTGACGCCCGTATAAAAGCGGCGCAACTCGTTTCCCAATTCTTTTTGCAAGGCTTGAATCAATTCATCGGCTTCGGCAGTGGAAATTTCATCGGCGCTATGGTCAAGAATGATTTTATCATCGTAATTTTCTTCCGCTTCGGAAAGTGTAACAACATTGCAGCGGTAAGCGGTTTCATCGGGTTGCATTTCAATTCCCATACTGACCGCCTCCAACGGAGAGCGCCCCTTGGAATATACGGAGGGATTGAATGAGAGAATTGCCATATTGGCGGTATCGCTTTCCGGTACCATTCCCGCGGGAACATTGGAGACGGTTCCGACCGTTGCATGCTTCGCCAAGGTATCCATTGTCGGTTTATCGGCGGCTTCCATTGGTGTGCGGTTCCCCAAAACTTCAATTTTTTCGTCTGCCATTCCGTCCGGAATCAAAACAAGATATTTCATAGGAATTTCCTTTCGTTGCGCGGGGGAGGGGCAATTTGCTCCGCTTCCGTTTATAATATAAATTTACTTCATATTATACCACACTTTCCGAGAAAGTACAAGAGAAAATATTTGATATTTTTTATGATATTTTCGTTTTTTCGAATGTTTTTTCGGAAAATATGAAAAAAGAACGGGATAAAAGTAAAAAAATATATTTTCGGTTGCAAAAAAACAGACAATATGATAGAATAATA
>CAYYCU010000129.1:0-4625 GCA_964470415.1 uncultured Ruminococcus sp. | reverse complement strand
CTCCAAGTACGGTACCCCCTATTTTTCCAATTATGTAAACAGCGATATGGAGCCCTCCGATATTCGAAGCATGTGCTGTCGCTTGCGTCTTGATTTGCGCGAATTGCGCAAAAAATCGGGCGGCTTCTTCGGAAGCGGAGAAAGCACGGGTTCTGTCGGTGTTGTTACCATTAACATGCCCCGAATCGCTTATCTCTCCGCAACCAAAGAGGATTTCTTCAAGCGCCTTGACCATATGATGGATATTTCGGCAAGATCGCTGAAGATTAAGCGCACGGTGATTTCCAAGCTGTTGGACGAGGGCTTGTATCCTTACACAAAGAGATACCTCGGCACCTTTAACAACCATTTTTCCACCATCGGTCTTGTCGGTATGAATGAAGCCGGCTTGAATGCAAAGTGGATTAAGAAAGATATGACGCACGCGGAGACGCAGGAATTTACCAAAGAAGTCCTGAACCACATGCGCAACCGTCTTTCCGATTACCAAGAGATGTACGGCGACCTTTACAATTTGGAAGCAACGCCTGCCGAGTCCACCTCGTACCGTCTTGCAATGCATGACAGAAAACGGTATCCCGATATTGTTTGCGCTTCCGAGGGCGAGACACCTTATTACACAAACAGCTCTCATCTGCCGGTTGGCTTTACCGATGATATTTTCACCGCTTTGGATATTCAGGATGAACTGCAAACGCTTTACACATCCGGTACCGTATTCCATGCATTCCTCGGCGAAAAGCTCCCCGATTGGAAAGCGGCTGCCAATATTGTGCGTAAGATTGCCGAAAATTACCGCTTGCCTTATTATACGCTTTCTCCGATTTATTCGGTTTGCAGCGAGCACGGTTATATTACCGGCGAGGTTTACACTTGCCCCAAGTGTGGCAAGGAGACCGAGGTTTACAGCCGTATTACAGGCTATTACCGCCCGGTAAAGAACTGGAATGCCGGTAAGACGCAGGAGTACAAGGAGCGCAAGGCGTACAACATTGAGACCTCGGTTTTGACGCATGTCGGCCCGAAGGATGAGCCCTGCATCTGCGCGTCCGAGGAGAACGCGGCGGTTTTGGCGGACGGCGTATATTTGTTTGCTTCGGCTACCTGCCCCAACTGTAAAATTGCCGAGGCATTGCTCGGAAAAGCCAACATTGCTTATACCAAAATTTTGGCAGAAGAAAATGTTGCACTTGCCGAAAGCCTCAAGATTAAGCAGGCGCCCACATTGGTCAGCGTGTCCGGCGGCGAGGCGGAAAAGTTTGTTTCGGTTCCCAATATCAAAAAGTTTATTCAGGAAACCGTAAACGCATAATTGCAAAAAGAACGGAGGTGCCGGATTGTGCGTGTGCATTTGCGGCGCCTCCCAAAATATAAGGAGAACGGATATGTACGATATCGTGATTGTGGGCGGAGGCCCTGCGGGACTGTGTGCCGCCGTTTACGCGAGACGCGCAAACAAAAGCGTGTTGATGATTGAA
The DNA here is from genome assembly GCA_964470415.1 of uncultured Ruminococcus sp. Classification (GTDB taxonomy): domain Bacteria; phylum Bacillota; class Clostridia; order Oscillospirales; family CAG-272; genus UMGS1865. The sequence goes on along the minus strand of CAYYCU010000129.1, from coordinate 3,147 downwards.
AAAAGCGCGTTTGGCGGACAAATCGTTTTTTCTCCCAAGGTGGAGAATTATCCCGGCTTTGAAAGCTTAAGCGGGAGTGAGTTGGCAGACAAGCTGGTTGACCAAGCGCTGGCGCAGGGTGCCGATGTGGAAATCGCAACGGTCACGGGAATTGGCAACAACGGAACAAAAAAGACGGTCGAGACCGAGGAGGGAATTACCTACGAGTGCCGTGCCGTCATATTGGCAAACGGCGCCGAGCACCGCAGACTGGGGCTTCCCAATGAAGAGCGGTTTATCGGAGACGGTATCTCCTTTTGCGCGGTTTGCGATGGCGCATTTTACAAAAATAAGACCGTTGCTTTAATCGGAGGCGGAAATTCCGCGCTTCAAGAGGCGATTCTGCTTTCCGAAAGCTGTAAAAAAGTATATGTCATTCAAAATTTGGATTATCTGACCGGCGAAAAACGCTTGGAGGAAATTTTACGCAAGCGCGGCAATGTGGAAATTGTTACGGGAACCGTGGTTGCCGAAATTTTGGATACACCGGAATTTTCCGGCATTGTTACCGAGCGTACCGCCGACGGAACGCGCCAAAAGCTGGAGCTTGACGGCATGTTCGTTGCCATTGGTTTGGTTCCTCAAAATGCCGCGTTTGCAGATGTGGCAAGCTTGAATGAAGCCGGTTATTATGCATCGGGCGAAGATTGTACCACGGCGACTGCGGGCGTATTTGTTGCCGGCGACTGCCGCAGCAAGTCGGTAAGACAGGTGGTTACCGCCACGGGCGACGGTGCCGTTGCGGCCATTGCGGCTTGCCGGTACATTGACGCGCTGTCCGAATAAACGGTCAAAAAAACGGTTGCTGTACGCTGTGTGCATACGGCAACCGTTTTTTTGGTTATTTTTTTGAAGTCGGTACGGCGGTCGGCGCAACGGACGGCACGGAGGTTGCGGCAAGCTTCTTTTTTGGTTTTTGTTGACCTGCCGCTTCCATAATTTGTTGCCGGAGCTGTTGGTTATGCTTTGGGAAAAGGCGCCGGACAAGGAAGAGGGCAATTGCAACCGTTACAACCTTTTCGGGCGAAATCGGGAGCCATAAAAAAGCGAGATAAGCGCCGCCTACCGCAATCATCCAGGCTGTTTTGGTTAATGTACCGATTCCAAATACAAGATAGCTCCAACCGTTGGTAATCATCCACGCTATGCCAAAGCAAACGAGAAAGCGCCAGTTAAAAATCAATTTTTTCCAAAGCGCCAGCTTTGTTCGCCATTTTTCGCGTGTTTCCGCTTTCATACGGAGTCCCCCCTTTCTCCAAATCATGTTTCTGTCATTTTTGACGGATGTTTTTATAAAAAGTTCCGAAAAAAATGTAAACAAACTGTAAATCCGATTTTTTGTGCCGCGCTTGCCGCAAAAGATCGGAATGAAATGCATTTTCAATTCATTATACGCCGAGCGAATGTAAACTTTGTAAAAAAAGTGTTAAAACCCGATTTTTGCGGTTTTAAATATTCCATTTTTTAAAAAAATGATTATAATGAATGGAAAGCGAGGAACCGCGAAGAAAGATGACATTTTCGGAATTTTTTAACAAGATTGTCGGTTGGATTGCGGCGTTTGGCATGCGGCTGTTGTCGGCGGGATTGCTTTTGGCTGTCGGACATTTTCTGATTAAACGGACGGTAAAATGTATCGTTCGCGGCAGATTTGCGCAAAAGCAGGACCAAACCGTGGTTACGGTGCTGACGCATTTTGTCACCGCCGCGCTCTATCTTGTGCTGACCGTGGCGGTTGTCGGCATTCTCGGCGTTCCCACCGCCTCTTTTATTGCGGCGATTGCCTCTGCGGGTGTTGCCGTTGGTCTGGCGCTGCAAGGTGCGCTCGGCAACATTGCGGGCGGCATCATGATTTTGATTTTGCGCCCCTTTCGCGTGGGGGACTTTGTGGAGCTTGCGGGATTTTCCGGAACGGTGACGGACATCGGCATTTTTTATACGGTGCTGACCGCTGCGGACAATAAGGTGATTACCGTTCCCAACGGCAGCGTGATAGGGGATAGCATTACCAACTTTTCGCGCAAAAAAACGCGCCGCGCAGAGCTGAAATTTCATGTGGCGTACGGGAGCGATACCCAAAAGGTCAAACGGATTTTGCTGGAAGAAGCGGAACGGCAGGAACGGGTGTTGCGCGAGCCCGCCCCCTTTGCGCGTCTTTTTGAGCACGGCGAAAGTGCGCTGGTTTTTACCCTGCGCGTTTGGTGTGCCGGCGCGGATTATTGGAGCGTTTATTTTGATATGCTGGAAGCCGTCCACGAACGGCTTGCAAGAGAGGGGATAGAAATCCCGTTTCGGCAGGTGGATGTGCATATTGCAAAGCAGTAAAAACATGCTTCCTTTGCGGAGCATGCGTTACGGGAGGAGAACATGGAGAATTTTGAAAACAGGATAGAAGCGCTTGCCGCGCGCACGGTTGCGCTGTATGCGCAAAAGGGAATGACCGTTGCTACGGCGGAATCCTGCACGGGCGGTTTGGTCGCCAAGCTACTGACCGATATTCCGGGGAGTTCCGCTGTGCTGAAGGGCGGCGTTGTGGCATATACCAACGCGGTCAAAGTTTCGGTGCTGGGTGTGGACGCGGCAATTATCGCGCGCGACACCGAGGTGAGCCGCGCCTGTGCATGTGCCATGGCAGAGGGAGCGCGCCGGCTCTTGCAAACGCAGGCTGCCGTCTCCCTGACGGGCTATGCGGGGCCGGGCGGCGGAACGGCACGGGATCCGGTCGGTACCGTTTACATCGGCGTCAGCACCGAGGCGGGGTGCACCTGCGAACGCTTTTGCGCACCGGCAAATGCCACGCGTGCGCAGGTGCGGGAAGTGGCGGCATATCGCGCCTTGGAGCTTTTGCTCGATGCGGCAGAAAATTCCTAACACGGTCCAAGAACCGGTTTTCGCAGCCTTTGCCGGTCGATTACTCGCCTTTCGGCAAAACAATGTCCGCCGCACACCCTCAAAAAGGGGTTTTACGGCGGCATTTTTTTGTTTTTTGTTTGTTTTGTGACAAATTTATTATGATTTTGGCAAATCAAAATGATGAAAAGTATTGACAAATTCCTTTTTTTGTGATATAATAACGAACAACTTAAGAAATTTGGCCTTTCGATTTGC
>CAYYCU010000128.1:3431-4754 GCA_964470415.1 uncultured Ruminococcus sp. | reverse complement strand
CTCGTGTGCGCTATCGCTTCCTGCAATTTCTCTACTCCATCTACTGTTTCGTAAATTTTTGGTTCCATTTTATTTCCCTCCTAAAAATTTTACACATTGGTTTTCGACTTTGTTAATATTTTAACATACTTTTTACGGTTTGAGAATAATTAAATTGGTATATAGAGTTATACATTTCGATATACCCTAAAAAGAGGAGGTTCGCCTGCCTCAAACAACGCACCTCCTCCAAGCCGTCCGGTATCTCCGCCGACAAAAGGAATGCGCATTGAAAGCGAGGCCGATTCCTTATATAGGAGCACCACTGCGGGTTAACGGTATTATTTCAAATATTTTCGTTTGGCATTGCACAAATATGTGATAAAACGGCGGTCAAGCTTTGTCAGCTTATATCCGTTGCGATAAATCAGAACATCCTTGTATCGCGTGTTGTTATCCGCACATTTGCGCTGAACCAAATGATGCTGCGATAAAATTTTTTCCGATGCCGGAGATACCCACATAAAGGTCTGCTGATTTTCCGAAAGCAAATCAAACTGACTTGCCCGCTCAAAAACGAAAATGCGGCGACTGACGGTATTGGGCAATTCTTCCTTTATAACCTTGGTAAAAGGCAATGACGGAGCATAGGAATCTGCATGTACAATTTCCATATACGGTCGCAAATCTTCAAAATGAATTTCTTCTTTGGAAGCCAGCGGATGGTTGCAGCTCATAATCAGAACATAAGAAAATTCCGCCACCATCTCATAACAAAGGTCTTTCTCCTCCAGCATTCCTTTAAAATATTGATCGTAATTTTCGGCATAACGGATAATGCCCAGCTTATAATCATCGTCTAAAACATGATGAATCGCAGACCGGGAATTGGTTTCATGATAGATAATTTCGGCCGGACTTTCATCAAGGTCTTTGGAAAATTCCGCAAACGCATCGGAAACATAGCAAGCTCTCGGAACCGCAATGGAAAATCTTTGCTTTTTGGGATTGCCGCTTTTGTAAAGCATATCCACTTGATCGATTCGTTTCAGAATTTCCTGCGCATAATTGATAAATTCTGCACCTTCGAGCGTCAAATCCATACCCTTGGAAGAACGGTTAAAAATTGTAATACCGAGGTCGGCTTCAAGCGCTTTTATGGAACGGCTGATGTTCGGTTGCGCAATGAGGAGCGTTTCCGAAGCTTTACTCAATGAACCGAATTTTGCCACTTCAACCGCATATTTCATATGCAAAATATTCATTATGTTGCTTCCTTTCTGTCATATTGCTGTCATTACGTTACACATTCATTATACAATGAATGCCGTCAAATAGACGCGG
>CAYYCU010000128.1:0-3331 GCA_964470415.1 uncultured Ruminococcus sp. | reverse complement strand
CGGACGATAGTCCGCATAGGGCGCAAGCCCAAGCCGATGAAGTCGGCTTTACGCGCTATTTTACAATGAAGCAAAAATGCTTGCTTGCAAGGGCATTTTTGCGAAGCTGTCAATGGACGCGGCGGACGATAGTCCGCATAGGGCGCAAGCCCAAGCCGATGAAGTCGGCTTTACGCGTCTATTATAACATATTTCCCAACGCAATGCAAGCATGAAAAGCAACATTTAGAAAAAGAAAGCAGAAAAGTTTATTTTTATGACAACAGGAATCCGTTACAGCTTATTCCGCCGTTTTGGTTTGCTTGGCGTTCTGCGCTTTCTGCTTTAAAAGCGCAATTCTGCGGCGCTTGGCACGAATGCGTTTTTGTAACGTTTTTTCCGCTTTTCCGTCATCGCGCGGCGCTTTTAATCCGGCGCACTCCAAAGCACGCGGCCACGGCCCCAAAAGCGCTTTGATTGCCACGACCTCTTCTCCCGTAAAATCGGTACGCCTCGGATAACGCGGTTCTCCGCGCTCCCGCAGTTCCCGTTGCTTATTTTGCAACAGCAAAACGGTATCTTCGCGATTATATTTTTGATTCATTTTCTTTCACCGTAATCCATAATTGAAAAATTTTCAAGCCACCGTCTTTTCATAAAATTTTTTCACCATTTTTTCAATCGGTCGATATAAAAACATAACCGTAATAACAGAAGAACAGCAAAGAAGAATTTCAAACAAAATATCGGAAATGATATATGCCCGAATATCAATCGGCAAAAACAGCCAATTAAACAGCACAAAAGACCAACAGTAAATAAGACTGCCGATTACAGAGCCGATAACAATGACCGGCAACGGCATTTTTCTTAAGCTTCTGCCAATCAAAAGCAAGCAAAACCACCCAATCCACATGGGACAAACAACCGTGGGCGTCATGGAACCCCAAAGCATGTTGTCCAAAAGAACATGGACCGTCATAATCAACATCGCTCTGGGAAGCCCCAAAACCGCCGCATATACCATGAGCAATACTACCGTAAGCTGAATGTTCGGAATATACGACAAAACCGTCTCCTGCACAAAAAGGATTGCGGTAAGCAATGACAGAAAACACAGCTCACGAACCTTTAGCTTCATATTTTTTCCTCTCTGAAAGAATAGACGCTTCCCTCCTCGGCAACAATGGAGGAAATTCCGTAATTTGAGTAAACATCGTTGATATAAATTGCAATATAGGTTGTACGGAAATCGGTTTGTATTTCGTTGATACCGAGCAAAAGTACACCGTATTGCGTTTCTTGATAATTCACTTCAAAATTTTTCTGCAAAATTCCCCAAACGGTATCGCCCTCCTCCAATTCAAACGAATATGTTTGAACCGCTCCGGACAAGTCGACCAATTCTACGGTAATCCTGCCACCGACATCTGCGGCAGGATTGTGAACCCGTTGAAAGACAAAAAACGAGGAAATTGCAATGGCAATGACAAGAATAGCAACGGCTATCTTGATGATAAAATTACGCAAAGATATTGACCTTTGTTCCCAAATCTCTGCACGCCTTATATGCCATCAAGCTTGCATAAATTTGATTGGTAGAGAAATTGGTACCGGTATCGGTTGCATTGACTTTTACCAAATTCAAGGTTGCATCATAATAGGTGTCAAACAAAACCTCTATGATATCCTTTCCGTCCTTTTCATAAGTTTCTTGACGGGGATTGATACCGTCTTTTGCAAAGGCAAGCAAAACGAGCGCGGTTGATGTACCGTTTTCCCAATCCAAACGATCGGTATAACGTGCCAAATATCCGTCATAATCCCGGTAAAGACCTTTCAGAACATAAGACCAAATGCTCATGTCCGGTCCCCAAGTCATAGACTCGGAGGGAGCGGTTGCCACGGAATCGGTAACGCCCTGCGTTTCAACGGCAAGCGCTTTTGCCACCGGCAATAACCAATCCGCACAAGAGGAAGAAACGGCAGCGGAAAAAGTATTTTTGAAGTCTTGCGATACCTCTCTGCCAAGAGATTTTTGCGCATAATAATATTTCATAAATTGTGTACCCGTAAGAGCCGTTACATCAACCGCCTCCAAAGCAGTCGTATAGGCATCGGAATAGGAAAGACGGAACAAGCCCGTATCATAGCCGTTTGCCGCCATAAAGGTAACAGCCGCCTGATCCCAATACAGAGAATCGGTATAGGTGGTTGCCTGCTTTGCGGTTTCGGGAAGAATGGATTTCATATACGAATAAATCGCTTTATCTACCAATAAATCGTATTCATCCATGGTGCCGTAACCGCTGGATACGGTATTCCAGCATTCCACACGGAACTCAAAAACATCGCCGGGATCAATAACCAGTCCGTCAACGCCAACCTCGGCATACATACCGTTTTCGGTAATGGAAACATAATAGTTTGGATCGACAACCGAATGCAAAACCGAAACGATTGTGGTGCCGTATGCGGATGTATAATCGACCATATCATACGAACTGCGCAACAATTCCGTAACAGAAGTTGCATCTCTGCAATAAACAAAATCATCTGCCAACACTTCGCCGTCAATGTCTATTACTTTGATTTGAAATTGACCGTTCAAGGTAGCTTCCAGTTTTGCAATTGCTTCCTCGGACTCTTTTTTCAAAGATTCCAATGCGGCTTTTTGATTTGCCAATTCTTCCTTGGCGGCAATTGCCTGTTGCTTCAATTGCTCGTTTTCGGCGGACAAGCCCGAAACCGTTTCTTTTAACGCCGCAAGTTCTTGTTCAAGCGCTGTTGTATTGCCGCACGAAGTAACCCCCGCCACCAGCAAAACCAACGTCAACAGAGCCGCTACTATTTTTGTGATTTTTTTCATCACATTTACCTCCTACCCGTCAAGGGCGCATAATTTATCATGACAGTGCCATGTTTTTTAAGAACACGCACCGAAATGAACCAAAACAAAAAACGCTTTTATCTTCCCCATTTTCAGAGAAAGATAAAAGCGCAAGCAACCGAAAAAAGCCCGGCAAAGAGAGTACAAAAAAATACACATCTCCCGCGGATTTCTATGGCTGCACTTTTCTTTGCCCAAAAATGTTCGGCATTTGCCGAAGCCTTCGCCTGTACAGTGAGTATTCCGACTTAGAAGCCAATGGCTTTCATTACGGTAATGGTTGTTGCGACGGATTTGCACCGAACTTCCCTCTCATCCGAGCGACACTCGGAACTATACTGCGATGATATTTAATTTTTCAAAATTATATCACAATTTTTGCAAATTGTCAATAGATATACAGCCTTTTTTCAGCGCTTTATCCGTTTTTTTAACAAAATCCGCCAATCAAGCCAATGCCTT
>CAYYCU010000127.1:3534-4881 GCA_964470415.1 uncultured Ruminococcus sp. | reverse complement strand
GATCATACAACAAGGTACGCACGAGCATCTGCTGAGTAATGACGGCGGAATGTATGGCAAAATGTGGTATGCTCAGGCTCAATACTACAGTGTAACATAGTATTACTTGAGGAGATTCGCATATAACGGTATGCACAGACAATGCGAGCGTGTAAAAGTGTTAATTGTTACTAAATCCAAGGAATCGTAATCCTCGCTCCGCCTCGCGTGAGACCATAAATAATTTCACCGCCGAGAGTCATTATTGTTGGCTCTCGGCATATAGCTCTTGAATATGCAGAACTGAAGGATGTAGATAACACACTAAAAGCACTCGAAGAAAGCTGTCGATATTCAATTATCGAAGCAAATCTAAAAGATATGAATTACACAGCACCAATGGTCAATCGTATGAAGCATACGAAAGCCAATACTTCTAAAAACTATAAAGGTAATGCTTGTAATCTCAGATTGAAAGCGTTAGAGGACAACAGATTTGATCTTGTGAGAAACGAAGAAAGATTCAAAAACATAATTGCCGATCTTGAAAAACACGTTGAACCAGTCTAATAGTTAAGCCTCCGATAGGAAAAAAACTTGTCGGAGACTATTTGGGGCAATTAATTCAGTTAATTGATACAAAAAATTTTCAAAGGTAAAAGAAAATCGCCACCCCGCAGGATGACGATTCTTGCATTATTCATCGTATGACTTTCCGAAAAGTATCTGCATAAAGTTCCTTCTGCCGTAGAGTACGCGGATGATGTGAACCTCGTCGCCCTCAACCTTATAAAATGCGGTGTAGTTACCGCAAACAAGGAAACGGTACGGCACTTCAAGGCTGATAATAGAGGAAAGCGGCGCACCGATTTCGGGGAAATCTCCAAGCTGACGGATACGCTTCATAATCTTTTCAATCGTATTGATCGCCGATTGCTCGCTGCACAGCTCGTCGGTGATATATGCTTTGATCCCCTTAATATCCTCAAGGGCATCGGGCGTGAAATTGATTTTAGCCATTTGCTACCCCCAGAAGTGCTTCGACCTCCGAGATATCAATATATCCTTTTTCTTTAGCAGAAGCTTCACCCTTGGCAAGCTCGCTCATCAGCTTAAGCGTTGCCTGTGTTTTTTCAAATTCTTCCATATCAACGATGGCGTATCTGCCGCGACCGTTTTTGGTGAGGAATACGGGTTCGCCAACGGCGATATCGCGCAGTACCTCGTTATAGTTGCGCAGATCCGATACGGGCTTAATGTTTGGCATATAGGTTCTCCTTTCACTATGGGAATTTGCGTCAGCAAATTCGTGCGCGAACACGCGAAACGTCAAATTAAACAGAACTTTACGTTCGCGCTTTCCTCCTT
>CAYYCU010000127.1:2319-3434 GCA_964470415.1 uncultured Ruminococcus sp. | reverse complement strand
AGCTTTCCGTCTCGGCGCAAAAGCGCACCGGTTTGATGATACGAAAACCGCACGCCGCTCTCCAAGCAATCCTGCCGCAACGTCAAAATCCAAGAAAAATCGCAAACACGCGCCTCCGGTCCGGATTCCCCGCCCGCACAAACCGACTCAATCTTTTGGCGGTCAAGATAATGATGCAAATGCAGGTTCTCCAAAAGCGGCTCGCAAACAATCATTCGATGCCGAAGCGGCAACGATAAAAAGACCGGGAGACGCGCATCGGCCTGCATTTGATTTTCACAGGTACAACCTACCGTAACATTTTCGTAGCCGTTCTCCCAATCGGACGGCAACACAACCGAAAGCCGTTCGATTCGCTTGGTAAAAAACACAAAATGCAAATCCGACCGCATTTTCATCATTTTCCATGCATCGGTTCTCCATTCATCGGCGTCCTCCAATAAAAAATCGGACGAAAAGCAGGTATAAACCGTTTCGCCCGACCGTATTTTGAACGTCCCGTTGCGATTCTCGCGCAAAGGAAGCAAAAAATCCGAGTTGATTCTCGGCTTTTCTGCCGACATGCCGTGAGAAGCATCCATGCGAAAGACATAGCAATTTCGACAGCCTTCACTCACACGGCGGCAACCGTGCCATGGATTCCACATGACGCTCATACTGCTCCCGAACCGTCCTTGAGCTCGTTCAGCTCTGCCAAAAAGGTGTCAATGTCTTTGAACTCCCGATAAACCGATGCAAAACGGACGTATGCAACTTCATCGCGTTCTTTCAATTTTTTCATGACCATTTCCCCAATTTCGGTGGAAGTAACTTCTTGGCGCAATGTATTTTGCAATTCTGCCTCAATTTCATCTACCAAGCGCAAAGCGTCCACTGCGCGCTTTTCGGTCGCCTTTAACACACCGGACAACAATTTTTGTTTGTCAAACAGTTCCTTGGCGCCGTTCTTTTTGATGACAATCATCTGAACCGTTTCAATGACTTCAAATGTCGTAAAACGTTTTTGACAAGCCAAACATTCCCGTCTTCTCCGAATGCTGTTTGCTTCGGCTACAGGGCGAGAATCAATGACCTTGCTTTCCGGATATCCACACCCCGGACATTTCATATCTTGT
>CAYYCU010000127.1:0-2219 GCA_964470415.1 uncultured Ruminococcus sp. | reverse complement strand
TACTGCCGTAAATCAAAAGCATGTGTACCTGAACGAACATTTTTGCAAAGCCGTCAACAGACGCGGCAGACGGCTGTCCGCACGGGCACAGCCCCAAGCCGGCTTTTATCGGCATTACGCGTTTATTATAGCATAAATCTCCCGCTTTTTCAAGACAAAAGCGCAAAAAACAGTAAAAATTACCATTTTTAACGTAAAATTTCCATTTTTACGGTAAAAATTTCTTTTTTATTGCACTTTCCGTACATGATAATTATAAAAGCAAAAATCGAAAATTATCGCGCCCCGACAATTATTTTGCAAAAATTTCATGCGCATCCCAATATATAAGGTCTGATACAACATCCGCTAACGTACACGGTGTAACACTTTCGTCCACAATTTTCCGAAAATAAGAAAGCGCGCACAATAAATCGCTCCCCACATCTATTTCGGTAAAGTCCTGCTCGGTACAAACAAAAATACAAAAATGCGGTTGATTTTCTTTTTCTGTTGCATAAAAACGATAAATAAGCGAAAGAGGCGGGAAAGAGAGGCATTCTTCGCGGAGTAAAAGCTTTTTCTCTTTGTTTTTGTGTAAATTCATGTTTTTGTTCATAAAATTCATTCCTTTTTTTCACAAAATTTCGTGTTTTTGACGGGATTTGATTATATTATAGCATAGCGAAAATTCGACAAAGATAAACAATTCATTGTGCGGTTTGTTTATTTTTTACGAAAAGAATTTGTTGATTTTTGTTGAAAGATGTGCTCAAAAAATTTTTCGTTGATTAAAAATTCATATTTTGTTTATTAATATTCATGATTTGGACAAACAATACTGTATAAAAAAGCCGATTTTTTGATAGGAAAATATTGTGACTGGACATTTTTGCGAATTTTTGATATAATTCATATAAGCAAACGGGCGGTCTCGGCGAAAATAAAAAATATCCAAAAATGTATATTTTTTCCATTTTGTGGCGTATGAGTTCGCGGGGCGGGCGCGAGCGCAGGTGCGTGGACGGGCGCAGTGTTGGCGGGCGCGAGCAATGGTCGCATTTGTCTGCAATTTTTGCAACGGGAGGTATTGCATTGCATTTTTTATTTTGTTACAAGCCGTGCAAGCAAGTCAAGCTTTTTTTGCGCATTTCTCTGCCGCTGATACTGCTTGCTTCTCTGGCGCTTCTTTTGTGCTATTTGGAAGCACGCTCAAAAAATCCGGTGGCGGCAAATTTTGATTATCCGGAGCTTTTGGAGTACATCTTCGCCGCGCTTTTTCTCACCGCTTGCGGCACGTTTTTGATAGAAGCGACCGTGCGCGATGTGAAAAGAAAAAAATAAAGCCCGCAAAGACGACAGGTCCAAAAATCCCATCGGCCTTGCGAGCCAATTTTTTCTGTAAAAAATTACGGTTCCCGCTTTTTTTCTTCTATCATGCGGCAAAGCGTTTCCTCGTCAATGACGGGAACACCGAGCGACTGTGCTTTTGTCAGCTTGGAGCCTGCCGCCTCCCCCGCTACGACAAACGATGTTTTGGCGGAAACCGAACCGGACACCTTTCCGCCCGCCGCCTTGATGCGTTCGCCCGCTTCATCGCGCGTCATGGTGGGGAGCGTTCCCGTTAATACAAACGTCAGCCCCTTGAAAAGGTCATCCGCCGGCTTTGCCGTGGAGACGGTTAAAAGTCCCGCGGCGGTTAAGCGCGCGCACAGTTCTATGTTTTGCGGATGAGTAAAGAAGTTTACCACACACTCCGCCGTAATTTGACCGAAATCTTCAATCTCACACAGTTCCTCTGCCGTGGCGTGCGTAAGCGCCTCCAACGTACCGTACCGCGCCGCCAGAGAGACGGCTGCCACCTCGCCGACATTGCGGATTCCCAGCGCATAAATCAACCGTTCCAGCCCCGCGGACTTGGAACGCTCAATGGCAGAAATCAAATTTTGCGCCGATTTCTCTCCCATTCGCTCCATATCGGCAATTTGCCCGACCGTAAGCCGATAAAGATCCGCCGCATCGGCAATCAAACCGTTCTTTAACAAAGCATCTATGATTTGCGGACCGAGTCCGTCAATGTTCATGGCATCTTTGGACGCAAAATGCTCGATTCCGCGTGCAAGCTGCGCCGGACAGCGCATGTTGGTACAGCGGGTTGCGGCGCCTTCGTCCGCATCGTAAAATACGGGTTCCCCGCAGGAAGGACAGCGCGCCGGCATAAAAACCTCACGCGTTTCGGT
>CAYYCU010000126.1:1425-4891 GCA_964470415.1 uncultured Ruminococcus sp. | reverse complement strand
TCAACTCGGTGCCAAACAACTTGTCCCAAACGAGATTGTATTTCATGGAAAAGGTGTTCGGTTTATCAAAAGCCAGACGGTAGGAGCCATCGCCGTTGGCGGCACGTTTCACCCAATCAAGCGCGTATTCGCGCGCAATTGCCATGTATTTTTCGGCTTTTTCCGTCTTTTGCAGCATGCTGCAAAGAATTGAAAGGCTTGCAATTCCCATAATTGCTTTTAAGGAGAGGTTGCAGTTGTGCGCCAAATGTCCCGCAAAATCATCGGTGCAAAGCTGATTTTCCGGATCTTTTCCGTTTTCAATCAAATATGTTACCCATTGTTCCAAAAGCGCAAAATGCGATGCGGCAAAAGAGGCATCTCGGTCTGCAAGCGCAACGGCCGCTTCCATAATTAACATGTTTCCGCATTCTTCCACGGGCATCTGCTTTTCCGGAACGTTGTTTCCGTAAACCTGACCGTTCAGCAAGGGATAGCGGCCGGCGTCATGCGGCGCAAAATCCCGTCCCCATACTTTTGTCCATTCATCGGACATGGCGTATTTATAAATGGGACGCAGCATACCGCGTACAAGCTCCGGATTATAGAGCAGGAAAAGCGGAACAGAGGGATAGGAAACATCCACGGTTGCGGCACAACCGCAGGAGAAACATTCCTTGGAAATCCACAGTATTTCTCCGTTGGTATCTATTGCAAGCTTGTGCGCGGCAACGGTCTGGCGGAACGCCAGCTCCAAAAGCTCTGCATATTTTTCTCCGCCGGCGCGTACGGCATCGGAAAAAAGTCGGTCGGAAAATTCGCGGCAAGTTGTAATCAGTTCATCGTATTCGGCATGTGCTTTTGCAATTTCTTCCGTAATGTCAGCGCCGTTTCGGTTCCAATAGGAGGTAAGCTGCGTACCGAAATATTCGATTGATTTTATATCATCGTATGAAAATGTGAAGAGTGCGGAGCTTTTTATTTCTTTTTCGGCATGAACCCATGTCATGCCTTTTTTTTGCGTGACAGCTGTTTTTGCATTTTGAGCGGAAAGATAAAAATATCCCCATTCAATCCCCAAAAAGTCGCCGCCGCGTGCAAGGACAGGCTGTGTTTTGCTGCCCATTTTTGCATGTTGTATGCCGTTGTGTGTAAACAGCTCGGTTACCACTTCATCTGCGCCCGCCTCATTTAGGCAAATTTGTTCCGAAACCGAAAGCTTGACCTCGGTTTGATGCATGGTACCGTCCGTTGAACGGACGGACAGAAAAAGATAACTGACAGGTCTTGTTAAATAATACAAATCTCCCGGCAAAATCGGCGAGGTAAACGCGGCCGTTAATTGGATGCCTGCTCCTTCAAATGTATAGGAGGAGGTGAACGCATTCATATCGAATGCGGTTTGATTCAATTTCGGCTCGTTTTCAAAAGCTTCGGAACCCATAAAGCGATACGCGGTTCCGTCTACCGTGAGGTAGCCTTTGATGCACATTTTTTTGCCGGACCAGTGAACGGTATCGGCTTGTGTGATGTCGTCTGCATCTGACCAAACCGAAAAATAGGGATCAACGGTAATCAGCGGAACAGCAGGTGGCCTTAAACGCATGGTGCTCTCCTTTTTTTATTGAATGGAATTGTTTATCATATCCAAAATGGCTTGCTTGGACTGCACCCCGACCGACTGCGCGACCTGTTCGCCGTTGCGAAACACCAGCAGGGTTGGAATGCTCATAATATCAAAGCGTGCGGCAAGCTCCTCTTGCTCGTCCACATTGACCTTGCAGACTTTCATTTCGGGATGTTCCTCCGCAAGTTCATCTACAATCGGCGAGAGCATGCGGCATGGACCGCACCAAGATGCCCAAAAATCAATTAAAACCGGTTTTTCGGCATGAATGATCTCATTTTCAAAATTTTCAACGTTTAATTCCAAAACACTCATTTTTGTTCTCCTTTTTATTTTTCTTTTCGGTTGCTTTTTCGGGGACGTCCGCACCGTAGTGAATCATAACCAATTCACGGCGGTTCAAGATACGCGGAATATGCGTATGATTGCCAAGTCCGCGGCTGATAACGCAACGATTTTGCAAAACGCCCGCCGTATATTTCGGAAAAAGTCCTTGCCCCGGTGCATAGATGCCGCGGCCGAATATCCGCCATTGCCCGCCGTGTGCATGACCGCAAACGGTAAGCTCAATATCTGTTTTTTCCACAAACGGAACAAAATATTCCGGGTGGTGGCAAAGCAGAATATGATGTCCGGGCTGTGCGGCAAATTCCCGCAAAAGCGATTGGTTGGGTTCGTTTTTCTTCCCGTTAATTCCCGATGTTAAGCCGCAAATGAGAAATGCACCGTGGCGCACGTAGGCATTGTCCAGCAGGACGGCGCCCGTTTCCGCAATGCGTTGTTTGACGGCATCGGAAAGCGGCGTTGGGGTGGGGCGATAAAACGGTCTGCCGCTGTGGTAACAACCGATTTCATGATTTCCAAGCGAATAGAAGGTAGGCGCCATGGCGGCACAAGCACCGAGAAGCGCATAGCCTGCGCTGTCTGCCTGCGTCAATTGTACATCCTCCATCAAATCGCCCGGAATCAAAATCAAATCGGGCTTTTCCGCACGCAACTGTTCCAAAAGTTTTTCGTGCCGTTCGCCGTGTAAATCGGCAATGACGGCAATGTGCTGTTGAACTTCCGGGAAGCTTGCGTGCAGTCGGTAGTGGGTAATTTGCATGGGGTTCGGTTTTCCTTTCCTTTTTATCAGGTAGCAAAGGAGCAAAAGGACAGAACAGGTAATCAGCGCGCCGGATAAATCAATCATAACATCCGAAAACCGCGGTCCGCGCGCGTTGGAGAAGTGTTGATGCAGCTCGTCCGTGCAGGCATACAAAAAGGTCACCGCCAAGGAAAGCAGATAGCGCGGCAACAGTGCGCCTTTCCAAGTGAGCAAAAACAAAAAGACCAAAAAACCGAGGCAACCGAATTCTGCCATATGTGCGAACTTTCGCACAGGCGGATGAAATTTTTGAATGGTTGCGGTTTGTTCTTCTTTGGTTTGGTTGATGTAATCGGGAACCACAACTTTTACAACGGCCTCCGTTACTTTACCGCTGGTTTCGCCGGAGCGCTCGCCGTTTTGCGATGAAAAGAGAAATATCACCGCCATGTTTACAAGAATCAATATGCCCAGCACAACCCGCAGAATATGTATGCCTTTTACTTTTTTCATTGATTTTTACAAACGGTTGCTCGTTTTTCCGTCCTCTCCTGCTTTTGCACCGTACTGCCAAAAGGCCGAACGTACGGTTACTGTATCTATTATACTATATAATTTTATAAAAATCAAGTCTGTTTTTGATACCGTGTTATGCGGCAGGCGTGCCGGAATACATCAACACGGTATCAAGACTTTTTATCCGCAAAACAGGAGCAATGCCAACCATAAAATCAAATCGGTGTCGTTTTCGTTTTTTGCAAGCAAGAGAATCA
>CAYYCU010000126.1:0-1325 GCA_964470415.1 uncultured Ruminococcus sp. | reverse complement strand
GCCAACCATAAAATCAAATCGGTGTCGTTTTCGTTTTTTGCAAGCAAGAGAATCAGTCCGATGAGTAAGATTTCATCAAATCCGATTCCGTGTGTAAAAGGGAAAGCGTGACCGAGATTTCCAAGCAAACCGCCAAGCGGGAGACTGTCCGTGTGCGGCTTGTTTGGCGGCGGTGCTTTTGGGACGGGGAGCAAGCCGCTTTCTTTTGCACAATCCGCGCAACCGTCTTTTGCCGCGGGTTCATCGCGGCGCGGCGGCGGTTCGGCGGCAAGCGGCGCGGCTTCCGGCGGCGGTGTCGGCTTTGCAACATCAATACGGCGGGAGGAACCGGAGGGAACGTCCGATGAGTTGTTTTTGAAATCGGAAAATGCGCATCCGCTGTAATTTTCCGGCAATTGAATGGGCTTTTCCGTATTGTTATGGTATCTGGAATACATAGGCGCCTCCCTCTACTTTAGTTGCTGAAACACGTTGCCGAGCCGTGAAAGTCGAATAATGGAATCTACGGCTTCGCGCCGTTCGGACGAAAGGAAAGGTTTGAGTGCCAGCAGTAAATTGTCGCGGTTCGCCTGTGGAGAGGAATTGGCAGTTGGTGCGGGTTTTGGCGGCGGCACGGAGGCAAGAAGCGGTTTGATAACCGATATCATTTTGGGCAATTGCTCCAACATAGCGGGGTTGGAAAGCAACGATGCCAGCCCATCTCCGTTCCATGTTGCGCTCTCCTGTGCCGATGTTTGCCCTGCGGCGCCTGCCGATGCGGGCTGTACAGATGCTTCCGCGGGCGTACCTTCTCCTGTTGCAGACGGTGCGGGAGCGGAAACGGTGTTCAGGATTCCGCCAATGCGGCGAAGCAAATCGGGATTGGAAAGCAATCCTTCCAACACACCGGACGCGGAAGATACTTCGGATGTGTTTGTCTGCTTTTGTTCTTCCGTCATTTCAAAAAGCCTCCTTTCGGTTTGGATGAAAACAACTTCAAAACGTTAATTTTTGTATTTGTTTTGTTTATAAGCATGATATACATCATTCAGCTGCTCCAAATCCTGCTCGTTTGCGCTGCTCAAAGCTTGACGGATACGGTCGATGTTTTGCGGATTGATGCCCAAAAGCGAAGCATCAATTCCGGCTTCCACCGCGATTTTTTGAATCAATGCCCCAAGCTGGTCATCGTTTAAAGTCAGCAGACGGTCGAGTTGCTTTTTATCGAATTGCATAATGCTTTCTCCTTCTTGCAAAATGTTTTTTCAAAAGCAGTATATGAAAAGCAGCGCATTTTGCTACCGCGCCGAAAAAGCAAACTTTTCTTACAAAAAGGTAGACAAAAG
>CAYYCU010000125.1:0-4900 GCA_964470415.1 uncultured Ruminococcus sp. | reverse complement strand
CGTTGCTTTGATGTGGGGCGCGAAGAGGTGCAAAGCTTTTTGATTTCCAATGCCGTTTATTGGGCGGAAAAATATCACATCGATGGGCTGCGCGTAGACGCCGTAGCCTCCATGCTTTATCTCGATTACGATCGTCTCCCCGGAGAATGGGTTCCCAACCGCTACGGAGAAAACAAAAACTTGGAAGCCATTTCGTTCTTCCAAAAGTTCAACGGCATTTTTGCAAAGGATTATCCCGATGTCATGACGGTTGCCGAGGAATCCACCGCATGGGCAAACATTACGCATTTCGAAAACGGCGGCCTCGGCTTTTCGCTCAAATGGAACATGGGCTGGATGAACGATGCGCTGGCATATATCCGCGAAGATCCGCTTTGGCGCAAATATCATCACAACAAGCTTACCTTTTCGCTTACGTATGCGTTTGGAGAAAATTATGTGCTTCCAATCTCTCATGACGAGGTGGTTCACGGAAAGCTGTCGCTTCTTGACCGCAATCCCGGTCCTTACGAACAAAAATTTGCGGGCTTGAGAACATTTCTCACCTATATGATGACGCATCCCGGAAAAAAGCTTCTGTTCATGGGGTGTGAGTACGGACCGTTCCGCGAGTGGGATTTTGCAAACGAGCTGGAATGGTTCATGCTCGACTACGATATGCATGCTGCCACACAGCTTTTTACCGCAGAGCTCAATCACTTTTATTTAAAGAATCCCCCGCTTTGGCAAAAAGACGACAGCTGGGACGGATTCTCTTGGATTGATGCGGACAATGCCGAGCAAAGCATTTTCTCCTACCGCCGCATTGACGAAAAAGGAAAAAATCTAATTGTCCTGCTCAATTTTACACCGGTCGGATACAATGATTATTTACTGGCGGTTCCGGACAGCGGAATTTACAAAGAAGTTTTCAACACCGACCAAAAGAAATACGGCGGCACGGGCGTTTTGAATACCGAAACATATCGTACCGAACCCTGCATGCTTCGCAATTACGGGAACGCCATTCGCGTCAAAATCCCGCCCATGAGCGCCGTTATTTTTCAATGCACGCGTAAATTCCCGAAAAAGAAAGCAAAATAATCTTATATCTTTCGCAAAATCATCTGCAACCGTTTCTTGCATTCTCCCGTTTGACCGTTTTTATTATGATTTCATATATACATTTTAGGAGGTTTGGATTAGGCTATGTTTAAGAAA
The DNA here is from genome assembly GCA_964470415.1 of uncultured Ruminococcus sp. GTDB lineage: Bacteria > Bacillota > Clostridia > Oscillospirales > CAG-272 > UMGS1865. The sequence goes on along the minus strand of CAYYCU010000125.1, from coordinate 3,700 downwards.
AAAGAATGCGTTGCCATGCTTTTGGCAGGCGGGCAGGGAAGCCGCCTGTACGCACTGACGCAAAAAACGGCAAAGCCCGCCGTATCGTTTGGCGGCAAGTACCGTATCATTGATTTCCCCCTCTCCAATTGCATCAATTCCGGAATTGATACCGTAGGTGTTTTAACACAGTATCAGCCCTTACTCCTCAACGATTATATCGGCAACGGTCTGCCTTGGGATTTGGACCGTACCTTCGGCGGCGTCAACATTCTTCCGCCCTATCAGGGAAAAGACGGCGCAGACTGGTACAAGGGAACAGCCAATGCCATTTGGCAGAACATGGAATTTATCAACCGGTATGACGCAAAATACGTTTTGGTTCTTTCCGGCGACCATATTTACAAAATGGATTATTCCAAAATGCTGGATTTCCACAAGGCACAAAACGCCGACTGCACCATTGCCGTCATTGATGTTCCGTTGGAAGAAGCAAGCCGTTTTGGCATCATGAGCACACATGAGGACGGCCGCATTTACAAATTCAGCGAAAAGCCGAAAAACCCGGACAGCACCAATGCCTCCATGGGTATTTACATTTTTACAAAGGAAAAACTGCAAAAATATTTGGAGGCGGACAGCCGCGATCCGGATTCCTCCAACGATTTCGGAAAAAATATCATTCCCACCATGCTCCATGCGGGAGAAAAAATGATGGCATATCCGTTTGAAGGCTATTGGAAGGACGTTGGAACCATCCAATCTCTTTGGGACGCCAATATGGATTTGCTCGGCGACCGTCCCGTTCTCTCCCTGCTGGACGAAAGCTGGCGTATCTTCAGCCGTCACGGTGCAGAGGCGCCGCAATATGTCGGCGAACAGGCAACGGTTGTCAATTCCTCCGTTACGGCGGGCTGTAATCTGTTGGGAACGGTACGCAACAGCGTACTGGGACCGGGCGTCACCGTAGAAGAGGGCGCGGTTGTAGAGGACAGCGTTATTTTCAACGATGTACACATCGGCAAGAACGCAACCGTGCGTTACGCTATCTTGGACGCCAATGTGCGGGTGGGCGCAAACGCCTGCGTTGGAGAAGCGCGCAGCACGGCGTCCGGCATTGCGGTGCTCGGCGCAGACGTAACGGTTCCGGACGGGGAAACGGTTCCCGCCGGCGCCATGATATCGGAAATGTAAGGAGGAAAGCAACATGACAGTAGCAGGATTGATATTTTCCAATATTCACGATCAAAGCATTCCGGAAATGACACGGCAACGCACCATGGCAAGCATCCCGTTCGGATGCCGCTACCGCTTGGTCGATTTTGCGCTTTCCAATATGGTCAATTCCAATATTACCAACGTGGGGATCATCACCCACTACAATTACCAATCTCTTATGGACCACGTAGGGAACGGAAAGGATTGGGATATGGCGCGCCGTTCCGGCGGTATCAAAATTCTCCCGCCTTACGTTGCCGCATATGAAAACAATGCCGCAAAAAAGCTTTACGAAAATCGCCTGGAAGCCTTGATGGGCGCCGGCAATTTTATCAACCGCTGCGGTGCAGACTATTTGGTTCTTTCGGACTGCGATGCCATTTTGAACATTGATTTGAGCGATGTCATCGAAACCCACATTGCTTCCGGCGCCTATATGACCATCGTAACAAAAGAGCTTCCCGCCGGAAAATACCGTTTTGACCAACCCGTCAGCGTGTTAAAATTGGACAAAGAAAACAGGATTGTCGATTTGGAGGACCGCTGTCCCGAAGCGGGCAACGCGGTTATCAGCACCAACATCACCGTTATCCGCCGCAGCGATTTGCAAGCCATTATCGCCGAGTCGATTGCACGCGGCTACAAGAGCTTCCACAAAGATATTATTGCAAAGAATTTGAAGAACAAGCTCATCCTTGCGTATCCCTTCCTCGGTTGGTACTCGCTCGTTTCGTCCATGGAAGGATATTTTGAAAGCTCCATGAATCTGTTAAAATCCCATGTTCGCGATGACTTGTTCGGTAACGCGGAACGGCATATTTATACCAAAATCCGAAACAGCGCACCTACAAAATATACCGAAAGTGCCAAGGTCAAAAACAGCCTGCTTGCAGACGGTTGCGTGATTGAAGGAACGGTTGAAAACTCCATTTTGTTCCGCAATGTACACATCGGAAAAGATACCGTAGTCAAAAACTGCATTCTGCTTCAGGACACCTATGTCGGTTCCAATGCACAGCTCAACTGCGTTGTCACCGATAAAAACGTTGTCATTAAAGACGGACGCACCCTTTCCGGACATGAAACCATGCCGTTTTTCATCGGCAAGGGCGGAATGGTATAAAAACAATCCACAAAAAGCAAATACCGCTTGGCGTGCTTTGCAAGCGGAAGACAGACGCTTTCGCCAAAAGAAAGGATAAAAACATGAAAAAAATATTGTTTGCAGGTGCCGAGGCTATGCCTTTTGCCGCAACCGGAGGTCTCGGAGACGTTCTCGGTTCACTCCCGACAGCGCTCGCACAGGCAGGGAACAATGATGTGCGCGTTGTGTTGCCTCTTTACAGTGCAGTCTCGGAGGATTGGCGGCACAAAATGAAGCAGGAAGCCATTTTTTACGTCAAGCTCGCTTGGCGTGAACAGTACTGCGGCGTGTTCAGTTTAAAACAAAAAGGCGTTACCTATTACTTTATCGACAATGAGTATTATTTTAAACGTCCGACACTGTACGGTCAGTACGATGACGGCGAACGCTTTGCGTTTTACTGCATGGCGGTTCTGGAGCTGATGGCGCGTCTCGATTTCTTCCCGGACGTTTTGCACGCCCACGATTGGCAGGCAGCTCTTACCGTAATTTATCTCAACTGCCTCTACCGCAGACGTCCCGGATACGAAAATATTCGTACCGTGTTTACCATTCACAACATCGAATACCAAGGAAAATACGATTTTGCCATTCTCGGTGACGTCTTTTCTTTGGGAGAAAACGAGCATACGCTGATGGAACACAGCGGCTGCATCAATTTGATGAAAGCGGCAATCGAATGCGCCGACCGCGTTACCACGGTCAGCCCGCGCTATGCGGAGGAAATTCGCACGGCAGAGTATGCCCACGGGTTGGAAGCGGCTTTAAACGCCAACGCGCATAAGCTTACCGGTATTCTCAACGGCATTGATTACGGCTATTATAATCCGCAAACCGACACAGCAATTGCCGCCAAATTTTCCACGCGCAACATGGCGGGAAAAGCAGCCGATAAACGCGCGTTGCAAAAAGAATTCGAACTTCCCGAACGTAACGATGTTCCCATGCTTGCCGTCATTTCACGTTTGGCATCTCACAAAGGGTTGGATTTGGTGGCGGAATGTATTTACGACATTGTGCTCTGCCACGATGTTCAACTGGTCATTCTCGGCAAGGGAGAAGCGCGTTACGAGCAGTTTTTCATCAATCTGCAAAGCAGCTTTCCCGATAAAGTGCGCGCGTTAATCACATACGACCGCGATCTTTCCAAGCGGATTTACGCCGCAACCGATATTTTCCTGATGCCATCCAAAAGCGAACCGTGCGGACTGTCGCAAATGATTGCCTCCCGCTACGGCGCCATTCCGGTTGTACGTGAAACGGGAGGACTGTTCGATTCCATTAAACCGTATTGGGAAAAAGGAAAAAACGTATACGGCAATGGCTTTACCTTTGCCAACTACTCCGCAACCGAACTGA
>CAYYCU010000124.1:0-4901 GCA_964470415.1 uncultured Ruminococcus sp. | reverse complement strand
GAGAAAAGGTACAAATTGATGTCAAAGAGGTACCGTACTATTGTCTTAAAGGAGTACTAAAACGAGATTGCAAGCACTTATATCAGTGGACTGCAATAGATGAGTGCACAAGGGTACGTTTTGTATATGGTTTTGAAGAACATACACCGGGAAATACGGTAAAATTTTTCAAAATGTTGCAAAAAGCATTCCCATTTAAGATACAAACAATACAGACAGATAACGGAACTGAATTCACCTATAAGTACATAAGTAACACGGATAAATGTCCTTTTGATAAAGCATTAGAAGAAGCCGGAATTGAACATAAGCTAATTCCACCGAGAACCCCATGGCATAATGGCAAGGTAGAGAGAAGTCACAGAAATGATCAAAAATATTTTTATGATTGGGAGCACTTCGGTAGCCTGAAAGAATTCAATCAAAAGTTACATAAGCATCTCATATGGAGTAATAACAAGACAATGAGAACTCTTGGTAGAAAAAGTCCACTTCAGCTTCTGAAAGAAAAATTAGTTGTTTAATAGTAGCATAATATCATCTTGGTGTAATTTCTTTAAAATGGTTCATATCATTTGACAACGCAGAGCAACGGCTAAATATTTTTACCTTGTGCGTTGCAATTTCGACGCAAATATGTTACAATATAATATGACGTAATATTTTTTGAAGCACATAATATTGCGTCGGCTCATATTTGAATTACTTTCCGTTTATATGTAATTATATGTCGGTTCCGCGAATATAAATATAACGGAGGGATTTGAAATGAGCAAAACGGTAAAAACAATAATAATAGGCATAGTACAGGGCTTGACCGAATTTTTGCCCGTAAGCAGCTCCGGGCATATAAGGATATTCAAGGAGCTTTTCGGGTTATCCGAAAACGGACTGGCATTTGACGTAATGCTTCATTTGGGTACGCTTATTGCGGTGTGTGTATTTTATCGCAAGGATATTGCGGCACTTGCCGTCGAGACGGTTTATTTCGTAAAAGATATATTTTCTTTTGACGGAAAGCGAATATTTAACACGAACCGACCTTACAGAGTATTGCTTGTAATGATAATGATAACTACGGTACCGACGGCTGTTGCGGGATATTTTTTGGAGGAGCTGTTCGACACGGTGTTTTCGTCACTTGCGGTGGTCGGTGTTGCACTTATTATTACCGCATTGCTTATGTACATAACGTCTTATGCCGAGGTCGGTTGTAAGACCGAAAAGGATATAACGGTAAAGGACGCGTTGTTTATAGGATTGTGTCAGTCCTGTGCATTGGTACCCGGGCTTTCGCGTTCGGGAGCAACGATATTCGGCGGCAGAATAAGCGGCTTTGATAAGCGGCTTGCCGTTAAGTATTCGTTTTTGTGCTCGTTGCCGGCAGTTTTTGGTGCCATAATACTGAACCTGCATGATATGCTTTCCGCAAGTGCTTATTCGGATGGCATAACGGGATATATAGGTGCACTTGTTGCTTCTGCGGTGACAGGGTGTTTGTCGTTGAAGCTGTTGGATAAAATGGCAAAAAAGAAAAAGCTTGTACCGTTCGCCTACTATTGCGGCATTGTCGGGGTTCTGTGCATAGCCTACGGCATATTCGCATAATCGACATTATATCAATATTGAAAAATATCGATGCCTTTAGCGAGGCATCGGTCGGAGAGGAAATACAAAATGCCTTCAAAGGATAACATAAAATCATTTGATACAGCAAAAAGAAAAAGTACAACAGGAAAAAAGACAAGCTCTGCAAAGAACATGAAGCAGTCTGCACAGAAAAGCTCAGTGAGCAAAGCACAGAAGGGAAATGCTGCGTCCAAAAACGGCTCAAATATAAAGCCCATGTCGGCATATAAAGACGTAAAGCTTGAGATAGACGAGCGTCGCAAGATAGAACACCTGGAGGCAAAGGAGCAGAACAGGCTCACCAAAAAGGAAGAAAAGCTTCGCAAGGAGAGCTTGGCGGCAAAAAATAAAGAGGAACGCAAGAAAAAAAGAGCCGAACGCAAGGCGGCACGCAAAGAGGGCTACAACGATACTTTTTCCGATAAGATAGTAAACGAGGTTATAGGCATTATTTTTATCGGCTTGGGCATATTTATGTTTATGTGCCTTTTAGACATATCTACGGGTGTTATAGGCGAGGTAATAGATCAGTGCTTACACGGCTTGTTCGGATATTTTTCGTATATTTTACCGGCAGTTGTGATAATAGGCGGTGTTTTGTGTATAATATCGGCAAATAAACCGATAAAGATAGGTCGTCTTATAGTCGCTTGCATAGCGGTTATGCTTTTTGCGGCATGGCTTCAGGTATTCCCGTATTCAAACGGTAAATTTGAAGATGAAACCTTCATGATATTTATGAAGTCGGCATATAACAAGGGTATGGATTCGGTAGGTACGGGTGCTTTGTTTTCCGTTATAACATACGGAACGGTACAGCTGTTCGGAATAGCCGGTGCCAAGCTCCTTTTATTCCTGCTGTTTTTTGCGGCTATGCTTGTAGTGACCAATCAAAGCCTCAGCAAGCTTACAAAGCTTGTGATAACGCGTGTAAAGGAAAATTACAAAACTCACAAGGAAAAGGAACGTGAATTGGCACGTTCCGAAATGACGGCAATAAATAAGCCGCAACAACGTCGCAAGCCGCAGACAAATACGAGCTTATATACAAACAACGAAGTACAGCGGCAACAGTATTCGGAGCCGCCGGATTTCAGAACGAGCAAGCGTTCGGCTCAGTATGAGCAGAGCAATGCCGCAAATGATGAAGATGAGGCTGAGACGGAAGCGGAAGAAAAAGAATCAAGACCTAATATTGTTCGGTTTGACAGACAAAGAACCGTTACGGCTTCGGACGCAGACGACGAATATGAGGAGGACGAGGAAGAACCCGAAGAGGAAACACGTCCCACTATAACGGAAATGCCTGAATTTACGGGCGAAAAAAGGAAAATGAATGTTACAGTGGACGGAGAGATACTTGACGATTCTGCCGAAAGCATTGCGGCACCCGTTGAGAAATCAAAGCAAAAGACGATACCGTACATATTCCCGTCCGTGGAGCTTTTGGAAAAGCCCAAGGCAAATCAGATAAGCCCCGTTGACGAGGAGGAGGTCTATGCAAAGGCAAAGGCAATAGAGCAGACGCTCTCCGATTTCGGAATAGGCGGCAAGGTGAATAACATTACGCACGGTCCCGTTATAACTCGTTATGAATATTCGGTTCCGTCCGGCACAAAAATGAGCAAGGTGACCTCGCTTGACAGAGAGTTGGCGTATAGCCTTGAATGTTCGAGCATAAGAATAGAAGCTCCTATACCGAACAAGGCGGCAATAGGAATAGAGGTTCCGAATAAAACAAGATCCACCGTATATATGCGTGAGCTGCTTGAAAGTCCCGAATTTGTGAAGAAGGATTCTCTGCTTGCGTTTGCGGTAGGCAAGGATATCGCAGGTAACATAATTATAGGTGATATCGCAAAAATGCCGCATACCCTGATAAGCGGTGCTACCGGCTCGGGTAAGAGCGTATTTATAAACTGTATATTACTTTCGATATTGTATAAGGCGTCCCCCTCTGACGTCAAGCTGATAATGGTAGATCCTAAAAAGGTTGAATTTGAAAAATATAAGGGAATACCGCACTTGATGTTCCCGGTAGTTTCAAATCCGAAGCGTGCGGCAGGCGTTCTTGCATGGTGCGTGCGGGAGATGGAGGAAAGATACGAGAAGATGGCGAGAGTCGGCGTGAGAGATCTTCGCCGCTATAACCAGCTTATGAAAAACAGTCCGTCCGATGATCCCGAGCTTAAGCCGTTGCCGCTTATCGTAATAGTTATCGATGAGCTTTCGGATCTTATGGTTGTTGCGGGAGATGAGGTTGAGGATTCGATATACAGACTGGCTCAGATGGCGAGAGCTGCGGGAATGTATCTTATAATCGCAACCCAACGTCCGTCGGTAGACGTAATAACAGGTGTAATAAAAGCAAATATTCCGTCGAGAATTGCTCTTAAGGTTGCATCGCCTCATGACTCAAGAACTATAATAGACAGCATAGGTGCGGAACAGCTTCTCGGCAACGGCGATATGATATATAAGCCGCAGGGCTTGGACAGAAGCCTAAGAGTACAGGGTGCATGGGTATCCGATGATGATGTTGAAAGCGTTGTTGAGTTTATAAGAAATCAAAACGTGGAAACGGAAGAGGTACAGCAGGAGTCTCTTGAAAGCAGAATAACGGAGATAGATAAGAAATTTGTGGACGCGGCAAATACCGACGAGCTTTTGGAGGAAGCGATAGCCTTTGTGGTAAAGGAGCAGGAGGCGTCCGTATCCATGCTTCAAAGACGCTTCAGAATAGGTCACGGCAGAGCGGGAAATCTCATAGACGAAATGGAAAAACGCGGAGTTGTCGGACCGCACCTCGGAAGCAAGCCGAGAGAGGTGCTTATTTCACGCGATGAATTTGAAATAGGCTTTACACCCGATGAAAAATGATTGGAAGCACAAAAATGACAGAATACAGTATTATGATGGTTTCTCTGGGTTGCTCCAAAAACAGGGTAGACGCAGAGGAAATGCTCGGATTATTACAGCAGAATGGGCACAAAATAGTGTCCGAGCCGGAGCAGGCAGATGTTGTGATAGTAAACACGTGCGGCTTTATTGAGTCCGCAAAGCAGGAATCAATAGACGAGATATTGCGTTATGCACGGCTGAAGGAGCAGGGAAAAATAAAATATATTGTTGTAACGGGGTGCTTGGCACAAAGATATGTTGACGAGCTGAAAACCGAGATACCCGAGGCAGACGCATTTGTCGGAGTTACGGCATTTGACCGCATAGCTGAGGTCGTAGATAAGCTTGGCGGAAAAGACAATATTTTAATG
>CAYYCU010000123.1:2409-4906 GCA_964470415.1 uncultured Ruminococcus sp. | reverse complement strand
CTCGTGTGCGCTATCGCTTCCTGCAATTTCTCTACTCCATCTACTGTTTCGTAAACTTTGTTCTTCATTTCAAACCCCTTCTTTTTTCTAAACTTTTTGTTTTTTGAGGTTAAACTGCTCCCAGTTTGATTGTTAATATTTTAACATACTTTGGGAACTTTTTGAAATATAAAAAATATATGGGAGGTATGCTTTTTGAGCATACCTCCCGAAGTACAAGTTCGTTTTTTCAACACACGGAAAAAGAGGTTTGCTCTCCCGGTTGAATTGCTTTATCCTTCCGTCACCCGTACTTGTTTGCGCACCTCGCAAACATCATCCGGCAACGGAGGCAAAGTTCCCGCTGTCATGCAGGCGGCGGTTCCGTAGGAAACCGCATTGCAGAGAGCCTGTTCTTTTTCATCTCCGCGCGCGGTTGCGGCAAGCAAGCCTGCCAGCGTACTGTCGCCGGCACCAATGGTGGAAACCGGGTGCGCCAGCTTCGGCACCGTTAAAATCAGCTTTCTTTTTCCGTCCGACCATACGGCACCGTCTCCGCCGAGACTAATCATCACTTCTTCCGCAACGCCGCGTTGAACCAACTCGCAAGCGGCATCCGCTCCGTCTTTGACATCGGTCACGGTTCTGCCGAGGAATGCGGCAATTTCCTGTTCATTCGGTTTGATAAACCACGGATGAATTTGCATCAAATCCTCCGGCGTAAGCGAATTGGAATCCACTACAAGCTTTATGCCGGTTTTCGCCAAACGCTTGAGAAAACCGATTGCCTGTGCTTTATCCAACCCGCGCGGAAGTCGGCCGGCAAAAGCAAGCAGGTCACCGGGAACCGCGTTTTGAACAACGGCGTTCTCCAATTGTACCAACACTTCACCGTCTGCCGCAAAAGTATCCAAACTGATACGCGTTTCTTTATCATCGGCGGGATGCAACGTGATGTTCTCGCGAATGCGCCCTTTGACATAAAAAGGAACAAACGAAATGTTGTCACGCGTGAGTTGCGCCGCAAAAGAGGCGCCGTTCTCATCCCCCAATACCACATATGCCGTGTTCGCCGCACCGTTGACGGTCAATGCGCGGGAAATGTTAATTCCCTTTCCTCCGGCATCGCACAAAATGCTTTGTACGTAATTTTCTTTTTTTGCCTCAAAATGCTCCATGTTGTAATGGAGGTCAAACGCCGGATTTAACGTGACGGTTTGAATATTCTTCATAAAAAATCACGCCCTCTCTGTTTTTTACGCCTTACGCTTGGGTGCATTCTCCAGGAGGTATTGCTCTGCCTCGGCACACCAGAGTCCGCCGTTTGCTTTTACAATTTCATCCAAGTGCGCCCACATCGGATCGGTTTTGCCCAATTCTGCAAAATCGGAAAGCGCCACCATGGGAATATCCAATGCATTATAGCAGATTTTTTTAGAGCCGCTCGGATGCTCCATTGCAAAAATGGCACCCGGCACCTCATCCAAGCTCAAAATATGGGAAACCATAACGCCGGGATTGATGGCGCCGTTTTCAATCAAATGAATGACATCCACGGTATCCTCCGGAATACTGCCGGCGGTACCGACCAGATGAATACCATCGTAATGTACGCGATAAAGATTGAGGCTTCCCTGCATATCGTGAATTGCGGGGCCTGCGAAAAAGTTGATACAGCCGTCAAACGCCGCAATTTTTTCTGCCATTGTCAAAAGTCCGCTGACGGGAACCATAACAAACACGTCATCGAAGCCGCCGTTGGAAAGCTCCAAAAGCGTCTGCGTGGGATCTTCCAGATTGGATGTGTTCAAATAGACCAAATCACAACCGCGCGCTTTTGCCGCCGCCGGACTGCATTTTGTTTTGGCATACTCCAAACGCTCCTCGGAAAGGTCTGTTACAACAACTTGTGCACAGCCCGCATAGCCAATCGCCAGCTCCACTGCTGCAAGTCCCATAGGTCCTGCACCGCCCAAAATTGCCAGCTTGCCGCCGCGCTTTGCACCATCGGTGCGAACATAGTTGGTATAATCCGTATGATACAAGCCCTTAAACGCACGCAAAACGCATGCCAAAGGCTCGGTAAGGCACCCCTCATAAAAGCCTTTGCCCTCATATGGCAGAAGGCAACCGCGTTCCAATACAATTTTGGGAACCACCGCATAGATTGTGTTGCCGCCGATATAGGGATAAGAATAACCGGGATCGCAATTGTTTTCCAATTTCAGTGCCGGCTGAATGACCGCATGGTCTCCAACCTTCCACTGATGCTTGAGATTGGCACCGACTTCCACAATTTCACCGCACATCTCGTGACCGATGATAATGGGATGCTCGGCAACATCGGCAGGAACGCGCTTGTGTGCGCTTCCCTGAATAACCGCCTTATAGGTGGACGCGCAAACGGAATCCGCAACCACACGCATCAATACTTCATCTTCCGTAATGGCAGGAAGCTCAAAACGCTCCACGCGCAAATCTCTTGCACCGTACAGGCGTACCGCATCTGTTTTCATAT
>CAYYCU010000123.1:0-2309 GCA_964470415.1 uncultured Ruminococcus sp. | reverse complement strand
AAAGTGGCCGCCCACATATTGGTAACATTGAAAACACTCAACAGCAAAAACAAGGCTTTTACAAAAAGTGCAAACACAATGTTTTGCATCACGATTTTGCGCGTAAAGCGAGAAATGCGAATGGCCTCGGCAATTTTTTCCGGTTTATCATCCATCAGTACCACATCGGCAGCCTCTATGGCGGCATCCGAACCGAGTGCGCCCATTGCAATGCCGACATCGGCACGCGCCAAAACAGGGGCATCGTTTACGCCGTCTCCGACAAACACAAGCGTCCCCTTGGTTTTCTTGAGCAAGCCCTCCACCTCGTTTACTTTATCGGCAGGAAGCAATTCCGCACGGTACTCTGTCATGTTCAGTTCCTTTGCAACCGCCGATGCAACCTCCTCGCGGTCACCCGTCAACATCACCGTGCGCTGAACGCCAACCGCACGCAACGCCGAAAGCGCATCCTGTATTTGCGGCTTCAGGCGGTCGGAAATCACAATACTGCCCCAAAAAGCGCCGTCAACCGCCACATAGATAACGGTGCCGACTTCTGCCGGTGCTTTTACGGCAATCCCCGACTCAAACAACAGCCGTTCATTCCCCGCCAAAATACAATGTTCCTCAACCGCAGCGCATATTCCGCGCCCGGAAAGCTCCTTCGGTTCGGCCTTTGGAAGCTCCGCAATGCCCCTTTCTTTACAAGCGTTTTGCAAGGAAACTGCAATCGGATGATTGGACTGCTGTTCGGCGGCGGCGCAAGCGCGCAAAAGTGCTTCTTCGGTCACGCCGCTTTCGGGATGAATTGCCGTAACCGAAAAGCTCCCTACCGTTAATGTTCCGGTTTTATCAAATACCGCCGTTTCGGCTTTTGCAAGAGCCTCCAGCCAATTTGCACCTTTTATCAGTACGCCGTGGCGGGATGCGCACCCCAATCCGCCAAAATAAGAGAGCGGAACCGAAATTACCAATGCACACGGACAGGAAACCACCAAAAAGATGAGGGCGGTTTGCAACCAACGTTGCCAATCTCCTGTAATCAGAGACGGAACAACGGCAAGCAGAACTGCCGCACCGACCACAGCCGGGGTGTACCAATGCGCAAACTTGGTAACGGCATTCTCAACCTTGGATTTTGCCAACGAAGAATTTTCAACCAATTCCAAAATTTTGGAGACGGTGGATTCGGAATAAATCTTTGTTACGCGCAAGTGCAACACCCCGCTGACATTGATACAGCCGCTGACTGCGGCATCTCCCTCTGCCACTTCTCGCGGAATGGCTTCTCCCGTCAAAGAGCGCGTATCCAGTTGACTTTTACCCTCCAATATCACGCCGTCAAGCGGAATTTTTTCGCCGGGACGGACAACGATAATTTCTCCCGCCTCTACATCCTGCGGTGCAACCGTTTCTTCCTTTCCATCTCGCAAAACACGCGCCTCATCGGGACGGATATCCATGATTGCGGCAATCGAACGGCGGCTTTTTCCAACGGCAATGCTTTCAAACAGCTCTCCGATTTGATAAAACAGCATGACAAACACCGCCTCCGGATATTCGGAAAGTACCAGTGCGCCAACCGTAGCAATGCACATCAGAAAATTTTCGTCCAAAAGCTGACCGCCTGCAAGGTTTTGCACCGCCTTACGCCAAACATCCCAACCGACAATGGCATACGGAACCAAAAAGAGTGCCAAACGAAGCGGTACACTTTGCGGCAGGCAGTTGAAAAGCAAACAAATACAAAGTCCCAGAAAAATGCCGCCGGCAATTAAAATGCGAAATAAAATCTGTTTTTGATGTTTTGTAAAATTCATCGCTCCGACCTCAAAGTTTTATTTTACAAGCAACCGACAGTCGGCGTCCACTTTTTTTACAGCCTCTGCCGATAAGCGTACCACCTCATCCCATTTTTCGTCTTCTGCTTCCAACACCAATTTTTGCGCAAAAAAGCTGACCGTAGCGCTTTTTACACCATCAATTTTGAGAATCAGCTTCTCCATTTTTGCCGCACAGTTCGCACAATCCAAATTTTCCATTTCAAAAACTTTTTTCATAATATGTTTTCCTTTCCGATTTTATAAAATTCATCACACGAATTATTCGCGGATATGGTCCATTCCCTGTCCGAGAATGGTGTGAACATGGTCGTCCGCCAAAGCATAATAAACGGTTTTTCCGTCACGGCGATATTTGACAAGCCGTGCTTGCTTTAACACGCGAAGCTGATGCGAAATGGCGGAAACCTGCATACCCAGCATTTGCGCAATGTCGCAAACGCAAAGTTCGGCATCGTATAACACGTACAAAATGCGGATACGGGT